>NZ_JBKEAE010000043.1:0-6252 GCF_047971885.1 Tropicimonas sp.
GCACCTGCCTCGGTTGCGTCCTTCACCCCGTCCTTGTCGGTGTCGTACCAGACGGTATCGCCCAGCGAGGCGGTGCCCGGATCGATCAGGCCGGCATCGACCCAGCGTTCGGCCTCGCCAATCGACAGCGACACGGTGCCGGTCATACCGGTGGTCTGGTTGGCGTCCGAACTGTAGGGGGTTTCGTCCGGACCGAACGTGGTGGGTGTGGTGAACGCGTAACCGTTCGGCGCCACGAACTGGACGCGATAATCACCCGCGTCGAGGTTGCTGAACAGGTACTTGCCAGTCGCATCCGTGGTCGTCGTGGCCAGAACGGCACCGGTATCGGCATCGATCAGCTTGACCGTCACACCGGCCGCGCCGAATGCGTCGGACTCGTTCTGGTAGCCGTCCTTGTTCCTGTCGTACCAGACGTAATCACCGAGCGACGCCGTACCCGGATCGACGAGGCCAGCATCAACCCAACGCTCCGCCTCGCCGATGGAGAGGTGAACCGTGCCGGTCATGCCGGTGGTCTGGTTGGCGTCCGAACTGTAGGGCGTTTCGTCCGGACCGAACGTGGTGGGCGTGGTGAACGCATAGCCGTTCGGCGCCACGAACTGGACGCGATAATCGCCCGCGTCGAGGTTGCTGAACAGGTACTTGCCGGTTGCGTCCGTCGTCGTCGTGGCAAGAACGGCACCGGTATCGGCGTCGATCAGCTTGACCGTCACACCGGCCGCGCCGAACGCGTCGGACTCGTTCTGGTAGCCGTCCTTGTTCCTGTCGTACCAGACGTAATCGCCCAGCGAGGCGGTGCCCGGATCGGTCCCGACCAGACCGGCATCGACATTGCGCTGATGCTCACCCGAGTCGATATGGATCAGGCCGGTCATGCCGGTCGCGATATCGGCGTCGGAATCTCCGTTCGCCGCCTCGGGGCCGACACTGGTCTTGTTGGTGAACTCGTAGCCGCCCGGCGCCACGAACATCACCTTGTAGTTACCCGGCTCGATATCGTCGAACAGGTAGTTGCCGTTGGCGTCCGTGGTCGTGGTGGCAACGACGATACCGGTGGCGGCGCTGATCAGCTTGACGACGACATCGGCAGCACCGCGTTCGCCGTTGTTCTGGATACCGTCGCGGTTGGTGTCGTACCAGACGGTATCGCCGAGCGACGGCTTGTCGCAGATCTCGATGCTCAGGTTCTCCCGCGCCGGTTTGCAGGTCGGATCATCGGTGACACGCACCAGGGTGACTTCGTAGGTGTTGTCGCCATCCGCATCGAGCGGGTTTTCGTAATCCGGCGCCGCGATGAACGAAACCTTGCCCTTTGCATCGACCTTGAACAGTGCTGCATCGGGCCCTTCCAGCCTGTAGGTCACGTTGCCCGAGGCTTCGAAGTCCTGCGTCACGGTCGAGCGGATGATTTCCCGGCCGAGCGCGTCGGTCTCGACGGATACCGCGCCGGAAATCGAGGTGACGCTGTGCCTGGAAAGCGATTGCAACTCGCCGCCATCGACCTCCGCGTCGCCATCGTCGACCCAGAGCGCCAGCCCGTTCAGTTCGGCCCCCGAGATCTTGCCGTCGTGGTTGGAGTCGAATTTCGCCAACAGCTTGGCATAGCCGTTGGCATAGCTGCCGTTGTCGTCCCCGAACAGGCGTGTGCCGTTCATGTCGGTCGCGGCTTTGCCGTCGCGGTTGTCGACAAGGATGCCGTCACCCGAGCCGTCGAACCACTCCATCCGCTCTTTCACGCCGTCGCCGTTCATGTCGAAGAGGACGGTCTCACCGACGGTCAGGCCAGCCTTGTTGGCGGAGGTCGTCGCGCCGGTCACGCCGATCTCGCCGTCGCGGTTCAGATCGAACGCGATCGGCGTGGTGACCACCTGGGCGACGCGCAGGCACTTCTCGTTGAGATCGCGGTTGTAGACATCCGCAACCTCCATCCCGAAGTAGTAGTTCTCGCCGGCCGATTCGGTGCCCACGTTGAAGGCTTCGGACTTGGTCTGGCCGGCCTTGACGGTGACTTCGATCTCCTGGAAGCGGGGCGCGTCGATCTCGTTCACCTGGTTGGTGAACCAGGCGAACCCTTCGGGTGCCAGATCAAGCGTTCCGTCGTAGGGGATCTTGCTCGGGTCGGTCACGAACCTGATGGTGAAGGTCAGGTCCGCATCCGCCGGTTCCTTCAGGAACACATAGTAATGGACCGCGCTGCTGCCGCCGTTGTTCCAGGACTGCGAGAAATTCTCGTCGAACGAGGAGCGCCCGATCCTGGCGCAGACCGGATTCGCCATCATGAAGTAAACGTCTTCGCTCATGATGGTGCAGGTCGTGTCGAAGTCGCGCACGAAGCTCTGGTTCTCGCAGATCTCGATGACGGTATCGGCGGTACGCCCGGTCTCGTCCAGGTCGGCGCCGGTGGTCACCTTGCCCGCCTTGACGGCGAGGAGATCGCTGACCTTCATGTCGTCGTCACCAAGGCCGACGCGGTAGTTGCCGGCGGCGATGCCCGCGAAGGAATAGTTCCCCTCGGCATCGGTGACCCGCGAAATCGCCTCTCCGTCGGCATCGGTCACGAACTGCCCGGCCGCATTAAGCAGGTAGACCGTGCGACCGCCAAGGCCGCCCTCGTTGGCGTCGAACCGGCCGTCCTGATCGCCGTCATAATAGACGGTGCCGCTCAGGATGCCCTTGTCGATGACCGTACCCACCTGGCGCAGCGAGATATTGTCGACCATCGCGCCCGCGCCATCGTCGCCGTAGTTTCCGGCCCAGGGGAATTCGACGAACTGAATGGTATGGGTGCCGGCGGAAAGCTCGATATCAACGCTCTGGTGCTGGAAACCCCGGTCGAAGGTCGCGTTCTCGCCAATGCCGGCAAGGGTCACGATCTCGCCGTCGATCAGGACCTTGATGGCGTTCGAATGCGAGTCGTAATAGGGGCCTTCATTGTTCACATCGATGGCACGCATGCCATAGTCGAAGGAAAGCTGATAGGTGCCCGCCTTGGTGATGCTGATGGTCTGCTGGATGCCGTCGACGTTGCCGCCACGATGGTCAAGCTCGACAATGGCGTTGCCGACCGTATTGCCGGTGCCGTAATTGCCGGTCTGAAGTTCGATCTTGCTCGCACCCTCGATCCGGTTCCAGCCCTGCATGCTGTCGTAGTAGAAGGCACCGATCTTGCCGGCGTTGGCGTGGTTTTCGAAACCGCCGTTGACGATGATCTCGTTGCCCAGCACGCGCGAGGAAAGCTGTTCCAGTTCCTCGTCGGTGAAGGTCGCATGGATCTGCCGCAGCGAGACGTTGTCGATCGACGCACCGGAGCCGTCGTTGCCGCCGTCATAGCCGAGATCGTTCTCGACGAAACCGATGGTGTGCGTGCCCGCGCTCAGTTCGAGATCGATACTCAGCTTTTGCAGGCCCTTGACGAAATCCGCATCGACGTCGGCGCCGGCGATCCGCACCACCTCACCGTCGACGAGGATATCGAAGGCATTGGTCGCCTTGGCGAATTTGGCGAGCCACGAGGAATACGGGTGGTCGCGGAAGTAGTAATCCAGCGACAGGCGGTAGGTGCCCGCCTCGGTCACGGTAACGGTCTGTTCGATGCCTTCGTTGGCGGAGTTCATGAACTGATCGACACGATCAAGCTCGACGATGGTGTTGCCACGCGCATTGCCCGTGTTGTAGTCGCCCTTCTGAAGCTCGACGCCATCGGTCCCGATTGCCGTCCAGCCGTTGAGCTTGTGGCTGGCCAGGCCCCATACCCCGGCTTCGGAACTCGCCCAGGGGTGCTCCTCGAAGCCGCCGTTGACGATCAGTTCCTCGCCAAGCGCATAGCCGAAACTGCCGGTCGTCGCAGTTTCGCTGATCGTCACCTGCTCGGCTGCGCCGGTATTCAGCGCCGCGTCGATATTGGCGATCTGCTGGCCTGCCGCCAGAACGATCCGGCCGGTCTCACCGACCGCGCCGGAAAGCCAGACATTGCTGGCGTCGCTGTCGGCGGCATCGTTGCTTCCGACATTCGCCTCTGCAAATTCCCGCCCGGTGTCGTTGAGGAACCGCACGCGATAGCCGTTGCCGGTATCGGCTTGCAGCCCGGTAAAGGAGTAGTTGCCGTTCGCATCGGTGGTCGTCTCGCGGACGGCCTGCCAGCGGTTGTCCACATACTGCCAAAGCTGCACCGTGGCCCCCGCCACACCCGCATCGCCATCGTCGATGGCATTGTCGTTGCCATCGGCAAAGAAGCGGCCCGAAATCGAGCCGTTGCCGCCTCCGGTCGTGCCGGCGCCGGTTGCCTGCTGCCCGGCAGCGTCGTTGGTGTCAAGAACCTTGATGGTAAGCGATTTCTCCTCCGAGACGCCGCCTTCGGTCAGCATCCGGATCACCACGTCGTAGCTGTTGTCTCCATCCGCGGATTTCGGCGATTCGTAGTCGGGCTCCGCGACAAAACTCAGCAGGCCGGTTTCGGGATCGATCATGAAAAGGCCGGCATCCGCACCACCCGCGATCTCGAAGGTCAGCTTCGTCCCGTCGGGGCTTGCCATGTCGATGTTAAACACTTTGTTAATATTTTCGTAGGAGTAAAGAATACCGTCGCCCGGGATATTGCTGTAATTTGAATTTTGGCTCGATGCGGCGGTACCAGTACCAGTGGTGTACTCAGGCATTACGTTCACCCTCAAATGGGCCGGACATCACGACCGGCAATAAGAAATTTGTCGCTGCAGTCACAGACGATCGGAGATACTCGAACTCCGCTACCGATCACGATCCTCACGACACAGACAGAGCGACCGCATGTGGCACGGACGCCCGCATATTGTGAATACACTTCAAGAGAATTTTGTCCTGAAAGTAAGGATTTCCGGCCCCGTTCGGCCGACGATGTCACGGTTCACCGACGCAGGTTCATGCCGATTGTTTATGATCTGCGCAGTCAAATTATCGATTTGTTATGACTGTCCAAATCCCTTCGGCCGGGCCCGTCGCCATTCCGCGAATCAACCCATCTATTGTTGCGCGAATGAAGACATTTGCATTCAGCTCAATTGACTGGCTCCAACCCAATGCAGATTTAAACTCGCATCCATCGCCGGCTCTATTGCGTAAATCGGGCTCTATTGCACAAATCGGCTGATGGTCGGGGTTCCCCTTTCCCCGGACAGACTTATCCCAGACTCTGTGACAGGTATGCCGAGCGCGGTGTAGCCGTTCAGGACGGCGATGCGGACCTGGAGTTCGGCGACCTGACGATCGAAGTCCCGCGCCATAAGGCGCTGGCCCAGAAGTCTGACACAATGCATCTTCGTCTCGACGCGGCTCCAGCGGTGGTATCCACTCCATCGTCGCCACAGGGCACGGCCGAGATACCTGGACGCCCGCAGGGTCTCGTTGCGCGCAGCGGCTCCAGCGGTGAGCCCCTTCCAGGGCTTCGCGCTCTTGCGGGGCGGGATGGCGGCATGAGCGCCGCGGTCGGCGATGGCCTCGTGGCATTTGCGGGTATCACAGGCGCCATCCGTCGTGACGCTGCCGATCTCCTGGTCATCCGGGATCTGGTCGAGAAGGTCGGCAAGATCGGCGCATCGCCGATGTGACTCCCGGTGATCTCGACTGGATAGCGGCGTCGCTGCAGGTCTGCTGGCGGCCACGCCTGCCTGTCGGCGCGGCATCCCAGGTCATGATGGGATCGAACCAGATCGTCAGCGAGCCCCGGAGCTTGAGCGCTTCGTTGTAGGCTGGCCAGTTCCTGGTCCTGTAGCTCGGGGGAGTAGGTCTGCTCATGCAGAACAGCTACCATGCTGGATGCACGAGATGAATCCATTACGCGATTTGTGCAACAGAGCCGGTCCCATCCCTCGTCTAATACGTAGTCCCCCACACACCTGCGCTTCGGCCAGCCGGCAGTGTGCAGGTTCAGCTTGCAGCGCGGGTGGACTCCGATGTCCGCGCCTGCTTCTTCTTCACCTGACGGCGGCGGTAATGCAATGTCGGCTCGGTATAGCCCGATGGCCAGTTGCCGTCGTTGAACACCAGATCGCAGGCCGCCTGAAAGGCATGGCCGCCATATTCCGGCGCCATCGGGCGATAGCCCGGCTCGGTGGCGTTCTGTGCATCCACCTTGCGGGCCATGCGTTTCATTGCCTTCATCACCCCGGTCTCGCTGACGATTCCGTGGTGAATCCAGTTGATCAGCATCTGCGAGGATATCCGGCAGGTGGCGCGATCCTCCATCAGGCCGACATCGTTGATATCGGGCACCTT
>NZ_JBKEAE010000069.1:0-13170 GCF_047971885.1 Tropicimonas sp.
GCGTCAATATCTGGTTGAATTTCGCCGGGCGAAGCCGCGCCTGCGGCAGTTTTTCCGGCGGCAGTGCGCCGCTGCGGATCATTGGTTCCGTTGCCGCGCTGCGGCGCCATCCGGGCGTCGATTCGCCTCAGCCGCGCGCCGCCTGCCAGGCGCGGGGATCGTCCAGGAATGCCTCGACCTCGTTCAGGGTTGTGGCGTCGAACGCGGCGCGGCGCCGCGCCTCGGCCAGCACGTCGTGCCAGGTGCACAGGTAGTGCAGGCTGACACCGTGATCGCCCAGCGTCCCGATCGTTTCGGGGAAGATCCCATAGTAGAAGATCACCGCCGTGTGGGCGCAGGTCGCCCCGGTGGCGCGGATCGCGTCGACGAAGGACAGTTTCGAGCCGCCGTCGGTGGTCAGATCCTCGATCAGCAGCACCCGGTCGCCCTCGGCCATCACTCCCTCGATCCGCGCGTTGCGCCCGTAGCCCTTGGGCTTCTTGCGCACATAGGTCATGGGCAGGCCCATGCGTTCGGCGACCAGCGCGGCAAAGGGGATGCCGGCCGTCTCGCCGCCGGCAACGT
Organism: Tropicimonas sp.; assembly: GCF_047971885.1. Taxonomy (NCBI): domain Bacteria; kingdom Pseudomonadati; phylum Pseudomonadota; class Alphaproteobacteria; order Rhodobacterales; family Roseobacteraceae; genus Tropicimonas; species Tropicimonas sp. Next base: position 565 of record NZ_JBKEAE010000069.1, read on the forward strand.
TGGTGAATGCCTCGAACCCGGCGTCGCGCATGGTTTTCGCCGTCAGGAAATCCATCAGCGTGGCGCGGATACGGGGGTATGAGATCAGCTTGCGGCAGTCGATATATGTGGGCGAGGGCAGGCCGGAGGCAAGCGTGAAGGGCTCGGAAGCGTTGAAATGCACCGCGCCGATCTCCAGCAGCATCCCCGCCGCGAGGCGGGCCATCGTGGTGTCGTCGGGATGGCTGGTCGGAAGCATGGCACGGCCTTTCTGCGATGCCCTTCGGGGCGCGGTGGATCGGCAGTGCTTAGCCCGGTGCGGGGGGCTGGCGCAAGCTGTTGCGCCTTTTCTGGGTCCGCATCGGTTGTTCAGGCTGGTAGCTGGCTCAGCCTTCCGAGACCCGCCACAGGATCGGGGTGCCCGGATCGAAGACCACAACCTGCCCATCGCCGGTTTCGATCTGCGGAGGGATCTCCAGCGGCGCACCCTTTGCCAGCGTGATTGTCGCCTCGTTCGCCGGCAACCCGTAGAAGGCCGGGCCGTTGAGCGAGGTGAAGGCCTCCAGCAGGCCGAGCGCGCCCGCGTCGTCGAAAACCTGTGCTAGGCAGGGCATGGTGACCGGGGCCGAGAAGACGCCGGCGCAACCGCAGGCCGTTTCCTTGCGCGCCAGAGTGTGTGGTGCGCTGTCGGTTCCGAGGAAAACGCGACCGAATCCCGAGGTTGCAAGCGCCACCAGCGCCTCGCGGTGGCGTTCGCGTTTGGCGACCGGCAGGCAGTAGAAATGCGGCCTGATCCCGCCGGCGAGGATGTGGTTGCGGTTGATCATCAGGTGATGGGTAGTGATCGTCGCGCCCAGCGTCGCGTCTCCCGCCTGAACATAGGCACAGGCCTCGGCGGTGGTGATGTGCTCCATGATCACACGCAGGGCGGGGGTGTGCCGGCGGATCGGGTCGAGCACCCGGTCGATGAACACCGCCTCGCGGTCGAAGATGTCGATGGTGGGGTCTGTCACCTCGCCATGCACGCACAGGGGAATGCCCGCCTCGGCCATCGCCTCGAAGACCGGACGCACCCTGTCCATGTCGCGCACGCCCGAGGCCGAATTGGTCGTGGCACCCGCCGGATAGAGCTTGACCGCCGTCACCAGCCCCGCCTCGTGCGCCGCGACCACATCGGCCGGGTCGGTCCCTTCGGTCAGGTAGAGGGTCATCAGCGGGGTGAATCCGGCGCCCTTGGGCAGGGCGGCGAGGATACGGTCGCGATAGGCGGCGGCATCGGCACCGGTGACGACGGGCGGCACCAGATTCGGCATGACGATGGCACGGGCGAAATCGCGCGCGGTTTCGGGCAGCACGGCCCTTAGCATCGCGCCGTCGCGCAGGTGAAGGTGCCAGTCGTCGGGGCGGCGGAGCGCAAGGGTCTGGATCATGATGCGGCCGATTAGCCCAGCCATCGGGTGATGACCAGTCCGCGCCTTGACGCAACCGGTCTCCGGAAGTGCCTGAAACCCGGGCGATAGGCGGAAAGCCGATCAACGGGCCTGCCGTTACGCCATGCCGCGTTGCAGCATTTTTCGGATTGGGCTAGGGTCCGCCTCGCAAAGGAGACCGGATGTTTGACCTCGATCAGATGCAGGACGGCTTGCAGTGCGCCCGTGGGCGCGCTGGGGCGGGCTTTGCCCTGCACGACATCGCAGACGGAAAAGGTCTCGTCCGGCGGGCGTCCCGGCCAGCGGTGCGAGGTGGCCCCTGTGCCGCTTTCGGGCAATTGCCGGGTTTTCGGTTTCAGTCAGGCCGTCATGGGGGACCCCGAGGTCAACGGCCGGCCCCCGCATAGCGGGCAGCCCCTTTCAAGGAGATGAGGATGTTTCAATACATGACCCCACTGGACTACTGGCGCACCGGCATGGCTCTGTGGCGCCGCACCGCAGAATTGCAACTCGAGATGATGCGCATGTCCTTCGGCGTGGCCGATGGCATGGCCGGCCGGACGGGTGCGCCGGCGACAACCGTATTGGCCGCCTTTGCACCGGCAGCGGGCAGGGCGCCCGAGGTGGCGGAGCCGGCGCCGGCCGCACCCGCCGCCAAGGCGCTGGCACGCCGCGCCGCCCGGCCGGCCGCCGGTGCGGCCAGGCTGGCGGTGATCGAGAAGGCAGCAGAAAAGCCCGCCGCCCCGGCGCCCGGGGTGAAGCCGGCACCAGTCGCGGCGGCTGCCGATCCGGCGGTGAAGGAGAGCCTGGCCGAGGCAAAACCCGCACCGCGCCGCCGTGCACCCTCCAGGCCGGTCACGCCCGAAGGGATGGCTGAGCCGGCCGCGCCGGTTACCGAGGCCGCGCCGGCAAAGAAGACCGCGCCGCGCCGCCGCGCCGTCAGGGCTGCCGCGCCCGAATCGGCTGCCAAGGCTGCGCCGAAACGGCGCGTCACGGCACGCCGGACATCCGCAGCCAGCGCTCGGCAGGAAAAAACGGAAGAAAATCAGGTGCCTTCGCCAGAAACCTCGCGGAAGGACGACGCGTGAGCGCTAAACCGTCACTATCGACCCTTGCACCTGCCGGTGCAGGGGTTACCTTAAGGCGCAGTTACTGGCCGTTGGAACAAAGCCGTCATGCGCCTGTTTTCGCTGATAGACCGTCTTCTGGGATTGCTCGCCCCGGTGCCGCAGCCGGTTCCCGTTCCGGTACGCGATCCGAAGGGGCCGCGCCGCTGATCGCCGCACGGACAGCCGCTTGATGCGCGTTCCGCCTGAAGTGACGGATATTCCGCAAAATCTGATGGATACCGGTCTTGAGGCCGGCATGCTCGGTGTCGAGGCAAGCCTGGTCATTGCCTACCGCGTCTACGGGGCGTTCGGTTTCAATCCCCTGACCAGCGAGGAACTGGTGCGCATGATCGCCGAAAAGCCGCCCGCCTTCGCCGCCTCGGCTGTGGCGGCCGGTATCGCCGCCGCCTGCGGTCTCCGGCCCGATCAGGTTCTGGCCGCGGCGATCCGGCCGCTCCGCAAGGAAACCAACCGCAACCTTCGCCGGCTGGGCGGCGATGCGTCGCCCGCGCTCGATCCGTCCGAAACATCCTGACTTCCTGTTCCGAATGGCGCGGGTTCCTCGCTGCCATGCAGCGAGGACAGGGGCGGTATGACGCAGCCCCGATAGCGCGAACAGCCTTCTGCTCCTAAGTTGGAGACAAGTACCGACACAGACTGTCAGGAGCACAAATGTCCGATTTTACCAATGCCCGCAGCGCGCCCGTCCGGTTCGACCTGCTGGTCGCACCGCTTCGCGCGGCGGCGAAATTTTTCGACGCACTGAATGTTGCCGTGCAGAGAAACAACGAATATCAGGCGCTTAGCCGACTTTCTGATGCCGAGCTGGAACGCCGCGGCCTTGCCCGCGAAGATCTGGTGCGGCACGTTTTCGCGGAAATCGAATAATCGGCGGGTCGGCGCGCCCGAACCTGGCCACTGTGTTGGCCGAAAGCCCGGCAATGCAGACGATGCATGGCCGGGTTTCTTTTTTGACATTGGAGATGATGCTGCAAGTGCATTATGCCCGCGTCCCGACGCGGTGGAAGACCGCAGCAGTTTCAGGTCCGAACATGTCCGATATCCCCGCCCGCCGGCGCCTGGCGCCCATCGGTTCCCTTCTTGCCGTGCCCCTGCATGCGGCATGGCGCATGCTTCGTGCCACCACACGGCACAACCAGCGGAGTTGCCGCGCCGATTACCTGAACAGGCTGAGCGACGAGCAGCTTGCGCGGCGCGGGCTGTCACGCCGGGATATCCCGCGCCATGTCTTTCGCCGCTTTCCCTCTGCGTGAACTCGCCATCCACAGGCGACCATGCTAGCGTGCGCGCCCAACGGGTAGGAACAAGCCCGGAAAGGCGGGGTCGATGCGGGTGATACTTGCGGTGTTGGTGATGGGCACCGGGCAGGCGGTTGCCGAATGCCCGACGCGCGGCGCGCTTGCCGGCGGTGCGACAGCATATGTCCGCTATCCCGACGAAGGTGTCGTCGGCCTCAGGTGGCTGGGCGAGGGCATGGTGCAGGAAACCACGCGCTATCCGGATGGCGAGGGCGATTTCCGCATGATTTCGATGGATGGCGTCTTCATCGTCGACGAGGTCGATCTGGATGGCGAGGACGAGATCGACGATAGCCGCGTCACCACCCGCTTTCCCGATGACCTGCGCCAGCGCCTGCCGCTGGGGCCCGGTCAGGACCTGAAGGTCCGGGCGCTCAACACCTTCGCCAACCTGCCCGAGGTCGAGGAGGAGGAGATCATCGCCGTGCGGACCGGCGGGCTTGCCGAGATCGACATTGCCGGCTGCCGCTATCAGGGATTTCCGATGCTCCTGACCTATCACTGGGGCGAGGAGGGCTTCACCTCGATGATGACGCATCTGCCCGAACTGGGGGTTTCGCTGGAAATCGCGCGGATGGATCACGGCGAAGACCCGGTTCCCTTTGCGCCGCTCCATTTCGCGATGCAGCCGCCGTGAGATTCGGCGCTGATCGAATCCGGTGGTGATAACCTTGCGGCGCCGCCCGGATGTCTGCGGCTGATTCGCCCGAGCACCGCCGAGTCCCGGCGCGGCATTACCCGCGCAAGTGACATGCCACCGAAATATGCCGGATTCGCCAACTTTCTGCCCGCAGGTAACGTTTCGGTGAAAATTGTACTGGAAACCGATACCTTTTCGGTGTTGATGTTCGTGCAGTGCATATCGGACCTGTTCATCCAGCGTGGCGACATGTCCGGCGCAGGTTTTTTGGGGGTTGCTGTTCTTCCCGGTGCCGGCCCGCGATCTGGGGTTGGGCCTGTTTCGTCAGACATCACGCTGCGCGAAACATTGCCGGAGGATCGGTGGTTTCCCGATAGCGGGGTCCGGGGAGGGGACATCCGGCCGGAGAGACGATGAGCGTATCGACGATCCGGCCGGCGCCGCTGGCAACGAAGCACCCCGATCACAGGTTTCGGTCGTACGCGGGCCGCGTAGGTTGCGGAAAAGCCGCCTGCGCCCTAGAACGCCGGCAACGCGAACGCCTCCGTAGCCACGGCCGGACCGGATCCGGTGACGAGGAGAGGCAGACAGGATCGGGACATGGACAGGATCGTTCTGCTGGGTGCGCCGGTGGAAGAGGGCAGCGGCCGCCGCGGCTGCCGCATGGGTCCGGATGCCTTTCGCACCGCCGGGATTGTCGAGGAACTCGAAACGCTCGGCTGGGAGGTCGAGGATCTGGGCAATACCGTACCGGCCCCTGCCGCCGACGCGGTGAGCGAACGGCCGCAGGTACAGAACCTGCGGGCCATCGCCGGCTGGACCCGCAGCCTGCATGCCCACGCCCGGACACTGGCGGCGCGCTCTGTCTTTCCGATCTATCTCGGCGGGGATCACAGCATTTCGCTGGGCACCGTGTCGGGTCATGCCGAGGTCGCGGCGGAACAGGGGCGGCCGCTGTTCGTGCTCTGGCTCGATGCGCATGCCGATTTCAACACGCTCCAGACGACCGAAAGCGGAAACCTGCATGGCACCCCGCTGGCCTTTGCCTGCGGCGAGCCCGGTTTCGGCGCGTTGCTCGGGCGGCCGCTTGCCGCCACTGTCGACCCGCGCCGGGTGTGTCTGCTTGGCCTTCGGTCGGTCGATCCCAAGGAGCGGCGGATGGTCCGGCGCGCCGGGCTTGTCACCCATGACATGCGGTCCATCGACGAATCCGGCATCTCGGCGCTGCTCAGGCCGTTTCTGGCGCAGGTCGCGGCCGAGAACGGGCTTCTGCATGTCAGCCTCGACGTCGATTTCCTCGATCCCGATATCGCGCCGGCGGTCGGAACCACGGTGCCCGGTGGTGCCACCTTCCGCGAAGCGCATCTGGTCATGGAGATGCTGCATGACAGCGGGCTCGTCACTTCGCTCGATCTCGTCGAACTGAACCCCTTTCTCGACGAGCGCGGCCGTACCGCGCGCCTGATGGTCGACCTGACCGCCAGCCTCTTCGGCCGCAAGGTTCTGGACCGGCCGACGCGGGGGTATTGAGGGGCGGACCGCGCAGCGGCCGGCACCCGGTGTCAATCCGATTAATTGACCTATCGTAAATTCATCTTTAGGATGAGGAGGCGTGGCATTATTCGGTAATGAGGTTCATCATGGATAAGGCACACTTGAATCCCCAAAATCCTGTAGCTGCCCCCGGATCGGGGCGAGACGCCGGAGCGCAGACCGGACGGAGCCAGTTGCGACAGGCGCCGGAGGATTTCGCCGCACTCGGGCTCAGCCCCGACACGATCGCTGTCTCCGAAGACGCAATGCGTTCGAAACATCCCGTCGACCGGCAGGGGGCCTGGGAATGGTGGTATGTCGATTGCGAGCTCGAGGACGGCAACTCGATCGCGATGGTCTACAAGAACGCTGACAACATCTATCCGATCGGTCTGGCGCCCCAGGTCGAAATCTCCTTTGCGATGAAGGACGGCACGTCCAGCTTCGACTATGTTCCCTTCCGGGCCGGCCAGTTGCGCCAGTCGCGCGAGAAATGCGACCTGCACATCGGCAAGGCCTATTTCACCGGCGATCTGGAGACCTATCGGATACATTTCGAGGGGCGCAATGACGATGATGTTCTGATCGTGATCGATCTGGAGATGGAATCGACCTGCGAGCCCTGGCGCCCCGCAACCGGCCAGTTCGTCGGCGATCCCTCGCAGAGCGTCGACGGCGACCCGCCCAGCTTCAACTGGTTCTGCGCCCTGCCCGGCGCCAGGGTGAAGGCAAAATACCGGATCGGCGATCAGAGCTACGAGAGCGAGGGTACCGGCTATCACGACCACAACTGGGGCAACGTGCCCATGCAGGCGGTGGTCGAGCAATGGTACTGGGGGCATGGCAATGTCGGCCCCTATACGGTGGTGGCCTATCCGATCCAGCAGCGCAGGGATCTGGGCGGCACCTGGTCCAATGTCTTCATGCTGGCGCGGGACGGAAAGGTCATTGTCGACGATATCAGCAAGGTGACCTTCGAGATGATCGGCGAGCAGACGGTGCCGGACAGCGACCTGAAACTGCCGCAGACACTGAAATTCACATATGAGGACGGCGATACCAGATACGTTTCCAACTGGGAGGCGTATCAGCCGACCCAGCTTGTCAGTTCGGACAGCCATACGCCGATGGGCGATCTCGACAAGTTCGGCAGGTACGAAATGCACTACACGCGCTTCGTGTGCCGGATGTCGGTCGAGAAGTTCGAAAAGGACGTTCCGGTCGAGAAGCACGAGGTCGAAAGCGCGATCTGGGAGTACATGCAGTTCGGAAACTGGACCGGCTGACCCGCTCGTCCGCCAGAACATGAACGGGCATGCGGAAGGCCGGGCCATGTGGCGCAAGGAAAGAAAAACCCCCGCACAGGCGGGGGTTTGCAGCGTTCCGGTCAGGCAGTGATTACCTGGCGACCGGGCCGATCATCATCACCATCTGCCGGCCTTCCATCTTGGGCATGTTCTCGACCTTGCCCAGTTCCTTGATGTCCTCGGCAACCCGTTCCAGCAGGTCGCGGCCAAGGTTCTGGTGCGCCATCTCGCGGCCGCGGAAGCGCAGCGTGACCTTCACCTTGTCGCCGTTCTCGAGAAAGCGGACGACGTTGCGCATCTTGACGTCGTAGTCGTGCGTATCGGTGTTGGGGCGGAATTTCACCTCCTTCACCTCGATCGTCTTCTGTTTCTTGCGCGCTTCGGATTCACGCTTCTGGGTTTCGTACTTGTACTTGCCGAAATCCATGATCTTGCAGACCGGCGGGGTGGCATTCGGCGATATTTCAACCAGATCGAGCCCAACCTGATCGGCCAGTTCCATTGCCCGGGCGGGCGTGACGACGCCGACGTTCTGGCCTTCGGGCCCGATGAGCCGGATTTCGGGTGCCCGGATCCTGTCGTTTACGCGGGGGCCTGTGTCGCGCGTCGGGGGCGCGTTGTGAGGTCTGCGAGCTATGACGAGTGTCCTTCTCTCGTTACGAAAAAGTGATGGGAAAGTAGCGATTGAGGCCCGGTCTTTCAAGCGCTTTAGGGCGCGCCGCGCCACCACTGTGGCACCTTTCCGGCGCCCGGGGCGGGTATCGGTGTCGGGCGGCGCGGATTGGCGGGCCGCCGCTCATTTGCGGGCGTGAAACCAGTGCACCGCATAGGGCGCCAGTGCCAGCGCGCCCATGTTGAGCCGCCCGATGGGGTCGAGCAGGTCGGTCGCGTCGCGCACCCCCATGAAGGCCGGCACGTCGAATCCCATCGACAGGGTGTGTTCGCTGAAATTGGCCACCACGAGCAGTTTCTCGTCGGCGGTCTCGCGGATGAAGCCGAAGGCGTGCGGGTTTTCCAGCGACAGCAGGCGGAAGTCGGATACGCCGAAAACCGCATGCGCCTTGCGGATGGCGATCATCTCGCGCAGGTTCTTCGCGATCCGTCCCTGCGGGCTTTCGGGGCTTTGGGCGCGCGAAAAGTCGGTTTCGGTCAGCGCCTTGCGGTGAACCCAGCGCGAATCCTCGCGCTTGCCCGAATCGCGCAGATACGATTCGTCGTTCAGCACGCCGAGATCGTCGCCCTGATAGAGCAGCGGCAGCCCGGGCATCGACAGGAGCATCGCGTTGAGCAGCTTGACCCGTGCGATCGCATCGCCGAGCCGCCCCGGATCGCGATCCTCGATCGCCCGTTCGACCCCGGCCAGCGAGGCCAGTGTGCCGCAGACCCGGCAATCGCCGGTCGACGGGTTTTCCTGGAACGGGACGCCGCTGGCGAAGCTGCCGGGGAAGCGCCCGGTGTAGAAGCGGTTCAGGAAGTTGCGGTGATCGTAGCCCTTGATTCCGAGCCGTTCGGATATGCTGTCGTCCCAGGTCCAGCCGATATCGTCGTGACAGCGGATATAGTTGACCCAGGATGCCTCGGGCGCGATCTCGAAGCTGCGCGCCATCGAGGCGCGGAGCAGTTCGGTCTTCCGCGTGGCAAGGCTTTCCCACATCAGTGCCATCAGCAGCGGGTTGTAGGACAGTTCGCATTCGTTCAGGCCGATGTATCGGTTCACCTCGTCGGGGTGGACAATCGCCTCGGACTTGAAATGGACGTGCGGGGCGGCGAGCCGCAGGCAGAGGTTGAAGGTCTGGATGACCGTATGCGCCTTGGGCAGCGATTCGCAGACCGTGCCCTTCTCCTTCCAGACGAAGGCCAGCGCATCGAGCCGCAGCACATCCGCCCCCATCGAAACCAGGTGCAGCATCTCGCCCACCACCGAGACGAACACGTCGGGGTTGGCATAGTTCAGGTCCCACTGGAACGAGTTGAAGGTGGTCCAGACCCATTTGCCGATAGTCGGGTTGTAGGTGAACGAGCCGCGGCGGACCTGCGGGAAGATCTCGCGCACCGTGCGGTTGTAATCGAGCGCCTCCCATTCATCGAGCAGGAAGTAGAACCCGCCGTACCGCGGATCGCCGGCAATCGCTGCCTGCGCCCAGCGGTGTTCGTCCGAGGTGTGGTTGAAGACGAAATCGAGCACCAGCCGGATCCCGCGCGCATGCAGCGCCTTGGCCAGTGCCTCCAGATCCTTGTTGGTGCCGAGCCTGGGGTCCACCGTCCGGTAGTCCGAAACCGCATAGCCGCCGTCGTTGTTCTCTTCCGGGGCCAGATAGAGCGGCATCAGGTGCAGATAGGTGATGCCCAGTTCCTCGAGATGGGGAATCCGCTCGATCAGGCCGGCGAGGTTGCCGGAGAAAAGATCGACATAGACCGCCATGCCGACCTCGTTCTGGGAGAGATACCACGGATCGGTATCGGCGGGCATGCCCTCGTAGCGCTTGGGAACCTGGAACCCCGCCAGCAGGTCCATCAGCGCGCGCAGGTGCACATAGGCATCGTAGCGCGTGCCGTAGAGATCCAGAAAATGCGAGAATAGCGCGGGGAAATACTCGTCGACGCGCTTGAGGAATGCCTTGCGGCGCTTGTCGGGAATTGCGGAAAGGTCGATCTCCGAAAGGATCAGGTCGAGCGTCCGCGTGCTCTCGTAGGCCATGTTCATGGCAAATCTCCAGTCCCGGGGCCGGTTGAATGTACCGTGCCAGTTTCGCGTTCATAGCGCCGGAGAAATCCCCGGGGCAAGCGGAGGCTTGCCGCAGGTCCGCAGCGCTTCGCCAAAACATGCCTAGGGCGTGACGCCGCACGCACGCCGCGCAAAGGGCGTGTTATACTGCCTGCGCCTGCGCATTGGCGGGCGCTTGGGGAAGAGAGTTCAAGATGAACAGAGTGATAGGAATTGCCATCGTCGTGGTGGTGATCGTTCTTGGCTACATGTTTCTGGCGGGAGACAAGGACGAGGCCACGACCGAGACAACAACCGCGCCCGCCGCGAGCGCACCGGCCGAGAGCGAGCCGGCTGCCGAACCCGCTGCAAGCGAGCCGGCCGCTGAGCCCGCCATGAGCGAACCGGCTGCCGAACCCGCAGCGAGCGAGCCGGCCGCAGAACCTGCGGCTGCCGAGCCCGCGGCAGAACCCGCCATGAGCGAACCGGTTGCCGAACCGCCGATCAACGAATCGCCGATGGAGAGCGAACCGGTTGCCGAACCGCCGATCGATCAGGCGCCGATGAGCGATCCGGCCGCCGCCCCCGCCACCAACGGTACGACAAGCGGCACCGCGAACTGATCGCCATGTGAAACGACAAACGCCGCGTCCGACGGGCGCGGCGTCTGAAAGGGCCGTGTCGCCCCCTGTCAGTCGACAAAGGCCTTTTCGACCACGTATTCCCTGGGTTCCGAGTTGGCGCCTTCGCGCAGGCCGTATTCCTCGAGCATGTCCTTGATCTCGAGATTGAAGGCAAGGTTGCCGCAGACCATCGCGCGGTCGTTGTCCGGGCAGATGGGCTCGACGCCAAGATCGCCGAACACTTCGCCGGAACGCATCAGGTCGGTGATGCGGCCCATCTTGGGGCTCTCCTCGCGGGTGGTGGTCGGATAGTACCGCAGCTTTTCGTGAAACCCTTCGCCGATCAGTTCGGCCAGCAACTCGTCGTTGCGGATGCTCCCGATCAGTTCGGCGCCATAGGCCAGTTCGCCCACCTCGCGGCAGGTATGGGTGATGATGACTTCCTCGTAATCCTCGTAGGTCTGCGGATCGCGCAGCAGCGAGGCGAAGGGAGCAAAGCCCGTTCCGGTGGCAAAGAACCAGATGCGCTTGCCGGGAAGCAGAGCGTCGTGCACCAGGGTTCCGACCGGTTTCGGCCGCAGGATGATCTGGTCGCCGACCCGAACGTTCTGCAGCTTCGAGGTCAGCGGACCGTCCGGCACCTTGATCGAATAGAATTCCAGTTCCTCGTCCCAAGCGGGCGAGGCGATGGAAGAGGCGCGCAGGATCGGCTTCTGCTTGCCGGTATCGGGGTCGGGATCGCCCATCAGCCCGATCATCACGAATTCGCCCGAACGGAACCGCAGCGATAACGGCCGCGTGCAGCGGAAGCTGAACAACCGGTCCGTCCAGTGTTTGACATAAGTTACCGTCTGCGCATCCGGCAGCGTCGGAACGGCCTTGATCGGTTTTGCGTCGGTCACGGGTCGTAGCTCTGTCATGTCGTCACTTCGAAGCCGGAGCTTCGTCCTGTTCATCTATTCGGGATATTGAATAATTGGAAGGGCGGATCACCCGCTCAACCGCGACCGATAGTCGTGTTCGCGCCAGTTGGCCCGCGCAAGCCACTGGTCTTCGGGCTGGCGGGCGGCAAGTGTGTCGTCGATCTCGACCTCGTCGAAACCGGACCGCCGGGCCATGGTGTACTGGTCGGCCAGTACATGTCCGCGTGCCCGCAGCCGGCCCGCATAGCCCATCCGCCGCAGCGTTCTGGCCAGCGAAAAGCCGCGCCCGTCGGCGAAGCTGGGAAAATCGACCCGGATCATTTCGAGCCCAGGCAGGTGATCGGTCAGATCGCGCGCGTCGGTATCGGGCGGCAGGTCCAGCGCAACCGGCTGGCCGGTCGTCCCGATATCCGCCAACGCGGTAAAGCTGCCGCGAAAGCTGTCGGCGGAAAAACCGCTGTCGGTAACGATGACGGGCATTGGCGTATTCCTGACTTCTAGGCGGCGGTGTTGCGAACCATCCGTCCATTGACGAAATGGATGCCGCATTCAACCTTGTCCTGGCCGCGCCAGCGGCCGGCGCGCGGATCTTCGCCCTCGGCCACCGGAGAGGTGCAGGGCGCGCAGCCGATCGACGGGTATCCCCGTGCCACCAGCGGATGCCGGGGCAGATTGTGGGTGCTGATGTAGCCCGCGATATCGCCTGCGCTCCACCCGGCCAGCGGGTTGAGCTTCAGCCGCGCGCCCTCGTCCTCGACCAGCCGCAGCGCGGCGCGCTGGCCGCCCTGAAACCGCTTGCGCCCGGTGATCCAGCTGTCGAAACCGGCAAGTGCCTGTTCCAGCGGGCGGGTCTTGCGCAGATCGCAGCAGGCATCGGTATCGCGCAGGTGCAGGGTATTGGCCGGGTCTTCGACCGCCAGATGCATGGCGCGGGCGCGCACTACGCGCACCCCGGTCAGGCCGAGCGTTCCGGCCACTTCGCGCTGGTAGTCAAGCGTTTCGGGAAACAGCATCTGGGTATCGAGAAACAGCACCGGCA
>NZ_JBKEAE010000111.1:0-4879 GCF_047971885.1 Tropicimonas sp.
CCGTCGGGGAAGACGTGGCCGAGGTGGCCGTCGCAATTCGTGCAATGCACTTCGGTCCGCAGCATTCCATACCGGTTGTCGTGGCTTTCGCCGATCGGCGCGGTGCCGGCGGGCCGGGTGAAACTGGGCCAGCCGCAACCGGCGTCGAACTTGTCCGATCCGTCGAACAGGACCGCGCCGCATCCGGCGCAGCGATATATGCCTGGACGGTCGGGAAAATCGTCGTGGGTAAAGGCGCGTTCGGTGCCATGGCGCCGCATCACCTCGTAGCCCAGTGCGCCGAGTTGCTCTTTCCACTCTTCATCTGTCTTCTTCAGCTTGCCGTTCATTGCGCATCTCCCGCTGCCTGGGTCCGGTCACAGGATCTATACAAGTTACGCCGTGGGCAAGGCCGCTTCGCAGGACGAGTGTCGGAGGCTTCGAGGGGAAACGATATCGGGCGTTTCATGTCGCCTGCAAGCGCCCGCTGTGCACCGTCGCAGGCTGAAAATCCCGCGCAGCCGATCGCCCGCCGCTTGATCTCGGGGCCGGGCTGCCATAGCTGGCGGCCATGGCACGCGCACCGCTTCTGCAACTTTCCGATATCTCGCTGACCTTTGGCGGCGATCCGCTGTTTTCCGATCTTTCGCTTGTCGTCCCGCAGGGCGACCGGGTGGCGCTGGTCGGACGGAACGGGTCGGGCAAATCGACGCTGATGAAGGTGATGGCGGGGCTGGTGGAGCCAGACAGCGGCGCGCGCGTCGTGCCGCCGGGGATGCATGTTGGCTACATGGAGCAGGACCCGACGATGGCGGGCTTTGCCACGCTCGGCGATTTTGCCGCGAGCGGCCTGCCCGAGGGCGAGGTTTTCCGTGTCGAGATGGCGGGCGAGGGGCTGAAGCTCGACCTTGCGCGCCCGGTCGGGACCGCTTCGGGCGGAGAGCGCCGTCGGGCGGCGCTGGCCAAGCTGCTGGCCGAGGCCCCCGAACTGATGCTGCTCGACGAGCCGACCAACCACCTCGATATTCAGGCAATCGGCTGGCTGGAGGATCAGCTTGCCGAAACGCGCAATGCCTTCGTGCTGATCTCGCACGATCGTGCCTTTCTCAACCGGCTTGCACGGGCGACGCTGTGGCTCGACCGCGGGGTGGTGCGGCGGCAGGAGCACGGCTTTACCAGCTTCGAGGAATGGCGTGACCGGACCTGGGCCGAGGAGGACGAGGCGCGTCACAAGCTCGACCGCAAGATCAAGGCCGAGGCCCGCTGGGCGGTCGAGGGCATCAGCGCCCGCCGGACCCGTAACCAGGGCCGCCTGCGGGCGTTGCAGGCGCTGCGCGCCGAACGGGCGGCACAGGTGCGCCGTCAGGGTGCCGCCGATCTGGCCATCGATTCGGGCCGCGCCTCGGGCAAGCTGGTGGTGGAAGCCAGAGACATTACGAAATCCTACGGCGAAAAGCGCATCCTGCGGCCTTTTTCGCTGCGCATCCAGCGTGGCGAGCGGGTGGCGCTGGTCGGCCCGAACGGTGTCGGCAAGACGACGCTGCTGAAGATGCTGACCGGAGAGCTGCCGCCGGATTCGGGCGCCATCCGCTTTGGCACCAATCTCGATTTGGCGGTCTTCGATCAGGCCCGCGCCCAGCTCGATCCCGGCGCGACCCTGTGGGAGAGCCTGACCGGCGACAAGGCGCTGCGCGTGCCCGGGCGCGGTGGCGATCAGGTGATGGTGCGCGGTGCGCCGAAACACGTGGTGGGCTACCTCAGGGATTTCCTGTTCTCCGAGGCGCAGGCGCGGGCGCCGGTCGAATCGCTCTCGGGCGGAGAGAAGGCACGCCTGCTGCTGGCGAAAATCCTCGCCCGGCCCGCCAACCTGCTGGTGCTCGACGAACCGACCAACGACCTGGAAATCGAAACGCTGGATCTGCTTGAGGAACTGGTCGCCGATTACGATGGTACCGTGCTTCTGGTCAGCCACGACCGCGACTTCATCGACCGCATCGCCACCACGACCATCGCCATGGAGGGTGACGGCCGGGCGGTGATCCATGCCGGCGGATGGAGCGACTATCAGGCACGGAAATCCGAATCTGAAGAAGTTGAAAATACCGTAAAATCAAAGCAGAACGACCAAAAATTAAAGCGTGACACAAGGAATGAAAGAGAAGCCTCGGCCGGTCTGACCTTTACCGAACGGCACCGGCTCGACGCCCTGCCGGCCGAGATCGAGCGGCTCGCGGCGGAAATCTCGAAGCTCGAGGAATTTCTTGCCGATCCCGGATTGTTCGCCGCCGAGCCTGTAAGGTTCGGCAAGGCCTCGGTTGCGCTGGTCGAACGCCAGCGGGTGCTGGCGGCTGCGGAAGAGGAATGGTTGACGCTGGAGGAAAAAGCCGAAGCGGCGGGCGCCTGAGATGTTACGGCAGCCCGGCGCTGTGGTAAGGCTGGCACAGATCAATCTGCCGAACCCATGATGAAAAACAATTCCCGTGGTTCCGACCGGAGGCCAGTACGCCCGTTCTTTCGGGCAACAACCCTGATTGCCCTGCTCGTTGCCGGCTGCGCGATGCCGGTACCCGATCTCGAGCGCAAGCTTGGCCCCACCGCGGCCTCCGGCGCCGCCGAAGGTGCCGGGCCGGTCGGAGCGCCGTCGACCCTGCCGGCTCAGGGTGCCAATCCGGACTGGAACCCGCGCCAGCGGATACCGAACTACAATGCGCGCGTGCTGTCCAACGAGGTCTACGGTCCGGGGATGAGTTCGGACCGCTACGGGCAGGTTGTCTATCACAAGCCGGGCTTGCGGGTCGAGGAATCGGCGCTGGGTGCGGGCGATTATCAGGATCAGTACGGCCGTCCCGTCAGGTGCTATGGCACGGGAATGGGCACATTTTGCCAGTAGGGTGGCTTGCGAAGCCTCCGGCGCGGTGATTGTCTGCTCCCGACAGAGGAGTTCCCATGATCCGCTTTTCCACCGACGATCTCGCCGCCGCGGCAAATCTCGTTCACGCCGCCATGCAGCCGACGCCGCAATACCAGTGGCCGCTTCTGTCCTCGGCGGTGGGCGCCGAGGTCTGGGTCAAGCACGAAAACCACACGCCGACCGGTGCGTTCAAGGTGCGCGGCGCCATCACCTTCATCGACTGGCTGCGCCGCACGCAACCGCAATGTCCGGGCATCTGCACCGCGACACGCGGCAACCACGGGCAGGGGCAGGCGCGGGCGGCACGTGCCGCCGGGCTGCGGGCACTGGTCTATGTGCCCGAGGGAAATTCAGCCGAAAAGAATGCGGCAATGCGGGCCTTCGGGGCCGAGCTTGTCGTTCACGGCGCCGATTTCGATACCGCGCGGGAAGAGGCGTTCCGGGTTGCCGCGCGCGAGGGGCTGGAGATCGTGCCGCCGTTCCACGAGGAACTTGTCCGGGGGGTGGCGACCCATGCCTGGGAGTTCTTTCACGCGGTTCGCGATCTTCACACCGTCTATGTGCCCATCGGCTGCGGCTCGGGCATCTGCGGCACGATACTGGCGCGCGATGCGCTGGGGCTGGCGACGCGTATTGTCGGGGTGGTCTCGGCAGGGGCGGCCTGCGCCAAGCTGTCGGTCGAGGCCGGCAGGCCGGTCGAGACCGTCACCGCCGCCACCTTTGCCGACGGCATGGCGGTGCGCGTGCCGGTGCCGGCGGCGCTGGAGATCTACGCCGCCGGAGCGGAGCGGATCGTCGCCGTCAGCGACGACGAGGTGGCCGGGGCGATGCGGCTGCTGTTCAGCGCCACCCACAATGCTGCCGAGGGCGCCGGCGCCGCCGCGCTGGCGGCGCTGATGCGGGAACGCGCGGCGATGGCGGGCCGCAGGGTCGGCGTTTTCCTGACCGGCGGCAATATCGATACCGGCATGTTCGCCGCCGTTCTCGGCGGCCAGACGCCCACGGTCTGACGCCGGTCTTCAGTCCGCCGGAAGCGCCGCCTGTACTTTTTTCGGCAGACTGCCGCGTATGACGCGATAGGATACCTGAATGCGATGCCGGATCTCGCCGGCCTCGGCTGTCGCGAACGGGACAAGTACCCACGAGCGGTGGAAATAGGGCGCCTTTTGACAAACGCTGGTGTCCCGCAGCATCTCGGCGGTTTCAACGTCGGGGCACCTGACCGAAACGCCGCGCCCCTCGGCGCCGATGGCGGCAAAGATCTTGCCGCCGATCTTCCAGATGTCGTGCCCGGGCCCGAACGGGGCGCTGACCTCCGCGCCCGGAAAGGTGGCGCAATAGCCGTTGACTGTCTGCCTGTCCATCATCGTCCCCGTCTGCGGCCCGACGCCACGCCGGACCCGTTGGCAAAAGGGCTTGGCGTTGCCCCTGTCACCGGTTATAGCGCCAACATGAACCGGCGCAGCATCTTCATTTGCATCTGCATTCGCCGCTGACATCGTCAGGCGGGCAGGTTCCTTCATTCCCATTTCCGATCGAAGTTGCCAGACCCGCCGGCGCCGCCCGGACCGAGGAGTTTACGATGGCCGACATAAGGCTCTGGAACACACTGACAAAGCGGAAGGATCCGCTCGAGCCGACGGTCCGGCCCGGTGCGGTTTCGATGTATGTCTGCGGGCCGACGGTCTATGACCGGGCACATATGGGCAACGCGCGGCCGGTCATCGTGTTCGACACGCTGTTCCGCCTGCTGCGGCACCGGTACGGGGCGGAAAATGTCACCTATGTGCGGAACTTCACCGACGTCGACGACAAGATCAACAACCGCGCGAAAGAGACCGGGCGGTCGATCGGCGAGATCACCGGGGAAACGATTCGCTGGTATCACGAGGATATGGGCGCGCTTGGCGTGCTGCGCCCCACCTTCGAGCCGCGCGCGACCGCCTTTATCGGCGAGATGATCGCGATGATCGGCGAACTGGTCGCCGA
>NZ_JBKEAE010000016.1:0-21129 GCF_047971885.1 Tropicimonas sp.
GATACGGCAGGGAGGGATCCGCATGACCCGCAACGACCACACGGCCGCAACGGGGGAACCGCCGGCGGACGACGATACCCGGCGGGCCGCAGACCTCCTCAGCGGGCATCGCCAGAGCATCGACCGGCTCGATGCCATTCTCGTCTACACGCTGGGCGAACGGTTCAAGCACACGCAGGCCGTGGGCAGGCTCAAGGCCGAACACAACCTTCCCCCGTCCGATCCGGCGCGCGAGGCGCAGCAGATCGAACGGCTCGAAGACCTGGCGAAGGAGGCCGACCTGGCCCCCGAATTCGCCAAGGCGTTCCTGAATTTCATCATTCAGGAAGTCATCCGACATCACCGCAAACACCAGGAATGACAGGCGGCACCCCGTCTGATCGACACCATTGACAAGGAGAAGATACAAATGGCCATGAAAATTCGTCTCGCGCGCGGCGGCTCCAAGAAACGCCCGTATTACTCGATCGTCGCCGCCGATTCGCGCATGCCGCGCGACGGCCGCTTCATCGAGAAGCTGGGCACCTATAACCCGCTGCTGCCCAAGGACAGCGAAGACCGGGTGAAGATGGACATGGAGCGCGTCCAGTACTGGCTTGGCCAGGGCGCCCAGCCGACCGACCGCATCGTGCGTTTCCTCGAAGCAGCCGGCCTGCGCGAGAAGGCCGCGCGCAACAACCCCAACAAGGCAGTGCCGGGAAAGAAGGCCAAGGAGCGCGCCGAAGAAAAGGCCGCCAAGGCTGCTGCCGCCGCCGAAGCCGCCGCGGCACCGGCCGAGGAGGCCACCGCGGACGCCGGCGAATAGCAATGACCGTCACCTCCCTCTGCCCCGGCCGCGCCAGGGCCGCGTTCCGCGATGAGCCTTTTGGACCCGCGCCATGGCGGCGGGAGGTGTGCCGTTTGCCGGCCGGTTGTCCGGGCGAGGCGCGGCAGCGTGCGGATGCGTTCCGGTTTTCTCCGGAGGCGCGCTGATGTCCGGCCGGGTTTGCGTGGGCGCCGTTGCCGGCGCGTTCGGGGTCAGGGGCGAGGTCAGGCTCAAGAGCTTCTGCGCCACGCCCGAGGATATCGCCTCCTACGGGCCGCTCTGCGACGAGAGCGGCCGGCGGAGCTTTACCGTCGAACTGTCGAACCCGGTCAGCAACGGCTTTGCGGCGCGGCTTTCGGGCGTGGCGACCAGGGAACAGGCCGATGCCCTGCGCGGCCTGCGTCTCTATGTCGACCGGAGCCGGATGCCGGACCTGCCCGAGGACGAGTTCTACCATGCGGATCTGATCGGGCTGGAGGTGCGCGACACCGGCGGAGGGCTGCTCGGCCAGGTGCGTGCCGTGCAGGATTACGGTGCCGGCGACATGCTTGAGATTGTCGGTCCCGGGCTGAAGGCGCCGCTTCTGCTACCCTTCACCCGCGAGGCGGTGCCGACGGTCGATATTGCCGCCGGGCGCATCGTCGCCGACCCGCCCGAGGGCCTGTTGTGAAACACAAGGCGGCGCTCCTTCTCTGCGGCGCGCTGTTTCTTGCCGCCCCGATCGGTGCCGGGATCACCGGCGCGGCCTATTTCGCCGTCATCCCGTTCGCCGGGCTTTTCCTTCTGTGGGATTTCGTGATGCGCAAGACACCGTTTCACGGCGATACCCGGATGGTGCTGCCGGCGATCATGACCGCCCTTGCGCTTGCTTCGGTCAGCATCGGGGTGGGCGCGGTGCTGCGGATCGTGTTCACGGTCGGCACAACCGCGCCGCTGTCGGCATGGCTGGCGCTGGGGCTGGGCGCGCTGGGGCTCGGCCGGTTCCTGTGGCAGCCCGGCGAAACCGCCGAATCCGACCGCCTCATCGAAGCCGGGCTGAAACGTCTCGACAGGGCCGGATCGCGCGTCCGCCCCTCCACCGCCCAGCAAGACGCGGAGGTGACACCGAAAGAGCCAGAGGCGCCCGGCGACACGATGTCCGGTGCCTTCGACCGGATCGTCGCCGCCGCCGACACCGAGACCCTGGCAAAGTTCCTCGACCATACCGGCGATCTTCTGGATACGGACCCTTCTGCCTGGCCGCTCCTGCCCGGGGTCGATCGCCTGATCGACATCGCGAACCAGATCGAAAGCGACCATCCGGATTTATCCGAACGGCTGGTTGAACTGGCCGAACGGATCGAGAACCTTGAGCGCGAAGGATCCGCCAGTGACTGACAAGCCCCGATCCCACGGCCGGCTGGCGATCGGCCCCAGCCTTGTCCCACGCGACCTGATGAGCCCGACGCCGCGGCTTCACGGCGCATGGACCGTGCGGATCATCACCCTGTTTCCCGCCGCCTTCCCCGGGGTCCTGGGTGAAAGCCTGACCGGCAAGGCGTTGCACGAGGGTCTCTGGGCGCTCGAAACCATCGACCTGCGCCGCTTTGGCGAGGGGCGCCATCGCAACGTCGACGACACGCCGACCGGCGGCGGCGCCGGCATGGTGCTGCGCCCGGACGTGGTGGCCGCGGCGCTGGACGAGGCGGCAGCCGGCACCCCGCCCGACCGCGCGGGCTGGCCGGTTGTCTGTCTCAGCCCGCGCGGACGGCGCTTCGACCAGAGCACGGCACATCGCTGGGCGCGGGCAAAAGGCGCGACCCTGCTCTGCGGCCGGTTCGAAGGCGTCGACCAGCGCATTCTTGAGGCCCGTGAAATCGAGGAAATCAGCCTCGGCGATTTCGTGCTGACCGGCGGCGAGATCGCCGCGCAGGCGATGATCGACGCCACCGTCCGCCTGCTGCCCGGCGTGCTGGGCAACCAGACATCGACGGAGGAAGAGAGCTTCTCGGACGGGTTGCTGGAGCATCCGCAATACACCCGCCCCAACGACTGGTGTGGCCATGCGGTACCCGAGGTGCTGCTGTCGGGCCATCACGCAAGGATCGCCGAATGGCGGCGCGCCCAATCCGTCGCGCTGACGCGCCGCCGCCGGCCCGATCTGTGGCTGGCCTATTGCGCGGCACACGGGCTCGATCCGGAAAGCGGGAAACCGGCCTGACTGCCGGCCTTGCGTCGCCCGCACCTTTCCCCTAAACAGCGCCATCCCGGGCGGGCGACCGACTCGGGCGGTTTGGTGTGCGGCCGCATTCTCGGATGGGCCTTCTTCGGTCCGATCTTCGGGGCGCGTGGCAAACCTTCAAGGAAATGACGACCTGACCTCCGGCGGGCGCAGGATGCGGACCCGATGAAGACCGGGAGCTCTGAGGGCGCGAAACACCTTGCGGATCAACCGCAGGCAGCAAGAGGAGCGTATCGGATGGATCTGATCGCAGAACTGGAGGCCGAACAGATCGCCTCCCTCGGGAAGGAGATTCCCGACTTCAAGGCGGGCGATACGGTTCGTGTCGGCTACAAGGTGACCGAGGGCTCGCGCTCGCGGGTGCAGAACTACGAGGGCGTCTGCATCAGCCGCAAGAACGGCAAGGGTATTGCCGGTTCGTTCACCGTCCGCAAGATTTCCTTTGGCGAAGGCGTGGAGCGCGTGTTCCCGCTGCATTCGACCAATATCGAGAGCATCACCGTCGTGCGCCGCGGCCGCGTCCGCCGTTCGAAGCTCTATTACCTGCGGTCGCGCCGCGGCAAGTCGGCCCGGATCGCGGAAGACAGCACCTACAAGGCCAGGGATTGAGGAGCAGCGCGATGAAAAAGGGCATACACCCCGACTACCACCTCATCGACGTCAAGCTGACCGATGGCACCGTGGTGCAGATGAAATCGACCTGGGGCAAGGAAGGCGAGCAGCTTTCGCTCGATATC
Organism: Tropicimonas sp.; assembly: GCF_047971885.1. Lineage (NCBI taxonomy): Bacteria > Pseudomonadati > Pseudomonadota > Alphaproteobacteria > Rhodobacterales > Roseobacteraceae > Tropicimonas > Tropicimonas sp. The sequence goes on from NZ_JBKEAE010000016.1 coordinate 3,764, forward strand.
GACCCCTCGTCGCATCCCGCATGGACCGGCGGTTCGCAGAAGCTGATGGACACCGGCGGGCGCGTCTCGAAGTTCAAAAAGAAATACGAGGGGCTGGGTTTCTGAACCCACCCCCGGGATACCACTGCCAGAACGCCGCCTTCGGGCGGCGTTTTTCATACCGGAACCCCGCTGAACATCGCGCCGAAATAGCCCGCATAGAGCAGGGGCGCCTCGATGTTCATCGAATGGCCGATGCCGGGCACCCGGACAAGCCGGCAATCCGGCAGTTCGGCCGCCATCCGCTGCATATCGGCAAGCGGGATGATCCCGTCGCGTTCGCCCCAGAGCACCAGCGTTTCGTGACGGAGTTCGCCTACCCTTGCCGCGACCTCGCCGGAGTCGAATTCCGCAGTCAGGTTGAGGGGCGTGCCGAGCCAGATCCCGTCGGCGACGGCAAAGCTCTGCCTGACGATGCGGTCGAAAAGCCGCGCCTGTGCGGCGATTCCGCTGCGGAATTCCGGCATGCCGCCAGCCTGCGCGACATCACCCCGGAAAAGCGCCGGCGCCACGCCGGCCATGACCTTGCGCGTCAGTTCCTGACCGGCCTGCATGGCGCGGAAACCGTCGATGGCACGCGGTTCGAACTTCAGCCCGAAGGGGGCAACCGGATCGAGCGCGAGGATCTTGCCGAAGCGATCGGGCTGCATGAGCTGCATCCGCGCCGCGATGAACCCGCCGGTGGAATGGGTGGCGAGATGGCAGCGCGCAACACCCAGCGTATCGAGCGCGGCGATCATGTCCTCGGCATGCCGCTGCATCGAGTAGTTGGTGTAACCGGGTACCGGCGCGGGCCTGTCGCTGTCGCCGCAGCCGCGCCAGTCGATGCCGATGATCCGCAGATCGGCGGGAACCCAGGGGGCGGCAAGCTCGATCCAGTCCTTGCTGGCCAGATTGCCGTGCACGAACAGCACCGGAACCGGCCCGGTGCCCCAGATTCGGCAACCCAGATTCACCCGGCCGGCCCGGATCCTGTCCGCCATCGCAACCGCCCTCCCGTTGCGGGATCAGCCGTCGATCTGCGCCCCCATCGCCGCGAGCGACTTCTGATAGACCGAAGCTGCATTCCATTCCTTGAGCACGTTGAAGTTGCGGCTTCCGGGCTGGTAGCTTTGCCCCGGCGCCCAGCCTTTCGAGCGCAGGTAATTCGCGGTCGAGGCCAGCGCATCGGACATGTTGTTCAGATCAACCCGCCCGTCGCCGTTGCCGTCGCGGCCGTAGCGCAGCGCATTGCCGGGGAGAAACTGCGTATGGCCCAGTTCGCCGTGCTTGGCCCCAACGGAGCCGGGCGACATCATGCCCTTGTCGATCATCTTCAACGCACCGATCAGATGCGGCTCGAACATCTGCGGCCGGCGGCAATCGTAGGCAAGTGTCGCGGTAGCGTTCAGCACGTTGGAATTGCCCATGAACTTGCCAAATCCGGTCTCCATGCCGTGAATCGCGATGATCACCCCCGCCGGCACCCCGTAGCTGCGCTCGAGCGAATCATAGAGCCCCGGGTTTTGCGCCTTGCGTTTCTTGCCCTGCGACACGATCACGTTGCAGCCACGTTTCTGGCAGAACTGGTCGTAGCTGAGCTTGAAGCTTTTCTGGCCCCGGTCGGCGTTGATCGTCGCCTGTGAATACTGGGTGCCGGCAAGCGCCGAAAGGCCCCGTTTCCCGACACCGGCGCGGGCCGCCTCCTGGGCGAAATCCTGCTTCCAGGCATCGAATCCGGCAGCGGATTTCCCGCACTGGGCGGCAAGGCCGGGACCGGCGAACGCAAGCACCGCCGCCACCGCAAGAAAGGCAAATCTGGAATGCATATAATAACCTCCACGGGATATGCGCCGGCACTCTAGCCCAGTCACCGGCCCGCGCCAAACCAATGATTTCGGAACAGTCAAAAAAATAGGCCGAGATTACAGTATCTCGGCCCAGGTCCAACAGGGAGGTAATGACAGATGCCAGAAGCGCCTGCCATTGCTTCGACATCTAGGAATGTGAACGATGCGGTTCAAGGCACGAGTTGCCGCACGGGCGAAATGCAGCCATGTTTGTGGTGCATATGCAACGATAGTATCGCGCGGGGCGTATCAACCGCCGGTTGTCATCGCTGATCGGCTTCGAGGTTCCGCCGATGCGCCTGAATTTCCTCGACGATGAAATCCCGGAAGGCCGCGATACGCTTGGACTGGCGAAGTTCCTCGGGATAGGCGAGGAAAACCGGCACTTCGGCGCTTTCTATATCGGGCAGAACGCGAATGAGTTCGGTTTCCCATTCAACGATGTAGTCGGGCAGAACGCCGATTCCGAGATCGTTCTTCACGCATTGCAGCACCCCGAAATAGTTGTTGACGTTCAACCGTGAGGTGATGCCGTGCCCCAGCAGCCACTGCACCATCGAGGCGCCGGCGGCGACCTGGGTCACCGACGTGCCCTGACAGATCAGGCGATGTTCGGCCATGTCTTCGGCGCTCTCGGGCGTGCCGCGCTGGTCGAGATATGTCCGCGAGGCATAGAGCCGCATCCGCACGGTCATCAGCCGCTTGCGGATCAGGTCGGCCTGGCTGGGCTCCTTCATCCGGATCGCCACGTCGGCCTCGCGCATCGGAAGGTCGAGCACACGTTCCTCGAGCATGAGGTCGATGTTGAGATCGGGGTATTTCGCATAAAGATTGTTGAGCCTCGGCGCAAGCCAGAGCGAACCGAAACCATGCGCCGTGGTCACCCGAAGTTCGCCGAAAACCTCTTCCTCGCTGTCCCTGATCCGCGCCGACGCCGCATCGAGCCGCTTCGACATCGCGCGGGTCGCGTCGTACAGAAGCTCTCCCTGCTCGGTCAGGATCAGGCCGCGCGCGTGGCGGTGGAACAATGTGGTGTTGAGGCTTTCCTCCAGCGCCCGGATTTGCCGCGAGACGGCGGACTGGCTGAGATGGAGCGAGTCACCGGCATGCGTGAGGCTGCCCGCGGAAGCGACCGCATGGAAGATTCTGAGCTTGTCCCAATCCATATGGAATTACCTACCTGACATTTTGTGCTGACATTCCACCAGCTTGCTCGTCCGGTTCGCGTCCCGGCACTATGTAGTCACGATTGGCGCGCAGGCAAATCGCAATTGCGCCCCAGCGGGCTTCTCCACGTACTTGTTGCACACCCGGCACGTTGCCGGGCGTGCCCGGCAGGCGATTTCGCCACCCGGCGCAGCGCCGCGACGAATCCGCCGGACCGCCACGCATATGAATATTCGGCGTGAACGCTGGTGAAGTACGGAATTCCACGCTATTCGCCTGCCAGCACGGAGATTCCCGATGGCCGATCGCCAGATTGCGCGCGATATCAGCTATGCCGGCAGCGTTCGCTCACGCGGTGGGCGGGCGCTGGTCAGGGTGCTGGAAAACGCCACCGGCCGGATCGGGCTGATCAGACGGGCCGAGGGGTACGAACACGAGGTTGCCGGGGGCAAGGATTTCTGGGGGGTCATGGTGGCGCGCTACGGGCTGAGCCTCGACGTGGTCGGCGGCAGCCTCGACAACATTCCCGCCACCGGCCCGCTGATCGCCATCGCCAACCACCCCTACGGCATACTCGACGGGCTGATGATGGGGCATATCCTCAGCATCGTGCGCGGCGATTTCCGCATTCTCGCCAACTCGGTGTTCCGCAAGGCCGAGGACCTCGACCGCGTGATCCTGCCGATCTCCTTCGACGAAACGTCCGAAGGGCGGCGACAGAACATCGAAACGCGCAAGGCGGCGCTGCATTACCTCGGCGACGGGGGGGCGATCGGCGTCTTTCCGGGCGGCACGGTTTCCACCGCGATCAAGCCCTTCACCCGGCCGATGGATCCGGGATGGCGCAGCTTCACCGCCAGGATGATCGCCAAGTCCCGGGCCACGGTGGTTCCGATCTATTTCGAGGGGCACAACAGCCGCCTGTTCCAGTTTGCCAGCCACCTGCATTCGACATTGCGACTGGCGCTGCTGATCCAGGAATTCCGCAAGCGGGTGGACGAACCGGTGCGGGTGGTCATCGGAGAGCCGATCCCGCGCGACGCATTGGACCAGCGCGCAAAAGATCCGCGCGCGATGATGGACTTTCTGCGAACCGAGACGTACTCCCTTTCTCCGAAACCGCTCACGTCGCTGGCCTACGGCTTCGAGTTCGACGACCGCTATCGCGGCGACAAGGGCGAAAAGGGATATCGCGTGTACTGATGGCAGTTGGAATATTCGATAGCGGGCTGGGCGGGCTGACGGTTCTGGATGCGGTGACCAGACGGCTGCCCGATGTGCCCTTCGTCTACTTCGGCGATAACGCCCACACCCCCTATGGCGTGCGGGATGCGGATGATGTGTACCGGCTGACGACCGCCTCGGTGGCACGCATGTGGGACGAGGGCTGCGATCTGGTGATTCTGGCCTGCAACACCGCATCTGCCGCCGCGCTGCGCCGGATGCAGGAAAGCTGGCTGCCCGCCGACAAGCGGGTTCTGGGCGTTTTCGTGCCGCTGATCGAGGCGCTGACCGAGCGCCGCTGGGGTGACAACTCCCCGCCGCGCGAGGTTGCGGTCAAGCATGTCGCGCTGTTCGCGACCCCGGCCACCGTCGCCAGCCGCGCCTTCCAGCGGGAACTTGCATTTCGCGCCATCGGGGTCGATGTCGAGGCGCAGGCATGTGGCGGTGTCGTCGATGCCATCGAGGACGGCGACTTGATACTCGCCGAAGCGCTGGTGCGCTCGCATGTGGACGCGCTGAAACGCAAGATGCCCATGCCCGAGGCCGCGATTCTCGGCTGCACCCATTATCCGCTGATGGAGGATACCTTCGCCGACGCCCTCGGGCCGGATGTTGCCGTCTACAGCCAGGCAAAGCTCGTCGCCGAGAGCCTCGCGGATTACCTCGCCCGGCATCCGAACATGCTTGGCGAGGACGGCGAAACCAGGTTCCTGACCACCGGAAATCCGCGCAAGGTCTCGGACCGGGCGACCCAGTTCCTGCGACGAAAGATCGAGTTCCGCGCCGCCTGATTGCGATGCACGCCGGCGCTTCCTATGTCTATTCCACCTGAACAACGGGACAACGCATGACCCATTCCGTCGCCATTCTGGGCGCCTCCGGCTATACCGGGGCAGAGCTTGTCCGGCTGATCGCCACCCATCCGGGGCTCAAGGTGCGCGCGCTTTCGGCCGACCGCAAGGCCGGCATGACGATGGCCGAGGTCTTTCCGCACCTGCGCCACATCGACCTGCCGCCGCTACAAACCATTGACGAGCTAGATTTCGCCGGTATCGACATCTGCTTCTGCGCCCTGCCCCATGCCACCAGTCAGGCGGTGATTTCCGAGCTTCCCGATACCCTGAAGATCGTCGATCTCAGCGCCGATTTCCGCCTGCGCGATCCGGCGGATTATGAAAAATGGTACGGCAAACCCCATGCGGCACCGGCGCTTCAGAAAGAGGCGGTCTATGGCCTGACCGAATTCTATCGCGAAGAGATTCGCGCCGCGCGGCTGGTCGCCGGAACCGGCTGCAATGCCGCGACCGGCCAGTTCTCGCTGATCCCGCCGATCCGCGCCGGCGTCATCGGGCTCGACGATATCGTGATCGACATGAAATGCGGCGTTTCGGGTGCCGGCCGTTCGCTGAAGGAAAACCTGCTGCACGCCGAACTGAGCGAGGGCTGGTACGCCTATGGCACCGGCGGCGGCCACCGGCATCTGGGAGAGTTCGATCAGGAATTCTCGAAGGCCGCCGGACGGCCGGTCGAGGTGCAGTTCACTCCGCACCTGATCCCCGGCAACCGGGGCATCTTTGCCGCGAGCTATGTCAGCGGCGAACCGCGCGCCGTTCACGCCGCGCTCGCCGAAGCCTACGCGGACGAACCGTTCATCGAGGTGCTGCCCCTCGGCGCCATACCGCAAACCAAGCACGTTCGCGGCTCGAACTTCGTGCATATCGGCGTGGTGGCCGAACGCGCGGCGGGGCGGACAACGATCTTTGCCGTGATCGACAACCTGACCAAGGGGTCGTCCGGACAGGCGATCCAGAACGCAAATCTGATGCTGGGCCATGACGAGACGGCGGGGCTGATGCTGGCGCCGCTCTACCCTTGAGCCGAAGCGCCGCCCACGGGAGGAAAACGCAACCATGGCAGGAATGAAGGGTCTGAAGAAGAAACGCCGGGTTCAGGTGATTGTGGTGACTTTCGTCGCCCTCTTCGGCAGCGCGGCATTGATCGGTTACGCGATGCGCGACGGCATCAACTATTTCAAACCCCCCTCGGAAGTGGTCGCGGCACCGCCGGAGGCGCGCGAGACCTTCCGCATCGGCGGGCTGGTCGAAGAAGGGACGCTGGTGCGCGGTCAGGGCGAAACGATCACCTTCAACGTGACCGATGGCGGTGCCTCGGTGCCGGTATCCTATACCGGCGTGCTGCCCGACCTGTTCGGCGAAGGCCAGGGCATGATCGGCACCGGCAATCTGGTCGACGGAGTTTTTGTCGCCAGGGAAATCCTCGCCCGTCACGACGAATCCTACGTTCCCAAGGAGGTCGTCGACGCGCTCAAGGAGCAGGGCGTCTATCGCCACTACGAAGACGGGGACAGCTGAGCCCGGACAGCGCACCGAACCGATGACAGCGGCAATTCTCGGGCAACTCTGGCATTTCCGATTGAAACTAACGTCTTCCTGTGTGGTCTTCGGCACAGGGCCGAACGGTATGATTTACGTTTCTTAAACGATTTGGCCGAGCCTCCCGCACATCGATTTGTGCCGGAGACAGGCCCATGAATGACATTGAAACCATTGCCAGCGAGATCGTCGCCCGGGAAGGCGGCTATGTGGACGATCCGGACGATCCCGGCGGCGCGACCAATCACGGGGTCACCATCGGCACCCTGAGGCGGCTCGGGATCGACCTCGATGGCGACGGAAAGATCACCACCAGCGACGTGCGGCAACTCGATCGCGAAACGGCGGTCGAGATTTTCCTCGTACCTTATTCCCGCCGCCCGCGCATCGCCGAGTTGCCGAAGGAACTGCAGCCGGGCGTCTTCGACATGTACGTCAACGCGGGCGCCAATGCGGTCAGGATTCTGCAGCGGCTGCTGGTAAAGATGGAAATCCCGGTAACGGTCGACGGGCTGATCGGCCCGCAGACCATCGCGGCCGCCCGGCAGGCGGGCGAACTGGCGCCGCATCATCTGGCCGATGCCTATGGCATCGAGCGGCGCAACTACTATTACGCTCTGGCGGATTCCCGCCCCGCAAGCCGGAAGTTCGCGCGGCGGAAAGACGGCGGCAAGGGCGGCTGGATTACCCGGGCCGAACTTTTCATCTCGGCCCGGTTCCGCCTGACGGAGGCCGAGCATCGCGCCCGGGTGGCGGCATGGGGTTGATGCCGGGCGCGCTGTCGCTGATCCTCGGCCCGGGGCGGAACGCTATCGCCGAGACGGTCGGGGTGTTCCGCGAAAACCCGGAGAACGGCGCCGCCCGCGAGGCGGCGCTGAACCAGGCCGCGCTTGCCCAGTTCGCGGCTGAATTCGCCCTTCCGCGCAAGGGTCTGTTCGATCGGACAATCGACGGGCTGAACCGGGTGCCCCGCCCGGCGATGGCACTGGGCACGCTGGCGCTTTTCGTCGCCGCAATGGTGGATCCGGTGTGGTTTGCCTCGCGCATGCAGGGGATGGCGCTTGTGCCCGAACCGCTGTGGTGGCTGCTCGGCGCGATCGTCGGCTTCTATTTCGGCGCCCGCCATCAGGCCAAGGGGCAGGAGTTCCGGCAATCCATCGCCGAGACGCTGGCCCGCGCCGGCGAGTTGCGCGATGCGCTCGGCCTGACACAGGACGCGGCGCCGCAAGCCGCCGGGCAGCGACCCGCCGCCACGCAGCGCTATCCCGGCAATCCGGCGCTGGCGGAATGGAGCGAGGCCGGTGGCTGACGACTTCTGGATCACCCTTGCCACCGAACACGGGCCTTGGGTGGTTCTGGTGTTCTACCTGCTCTTCCGGGACCATCAGAAGGACGATGCGACCCGGACCATCCTGAACCGCAATACCGAGATCATCGTGGAGATCACCACGCTGATCCGCGAGCGGCTTCCGCGCGACCGCGTGTGAAGCCGCAACCCAGAGGGCGCACCCGATGAAACAGGCATTTTCGATCTATGTGATGGTGCTGGCGGCGACGCACACGTCATTCCTTGCCCGGGGGGTTCACGCAACCGCCGGCATCGCCTATGGCGCGCTGACCATCATGGCGCTGATGATCTCGGCCATCTTCCTGTGGCTCTGGGCGATGCGGATGTCGCCGCTGTCGCTCGGCATGGCGTTTTCCTGGGCTGGCGCGGCGCTGGTGATGGGCTGGTGGTGGCTCCATTCGCTGCTCGGCGCGCCGCTGTGGATGCAGCGGAGCGAATTGCCGCTGGTTCTGCTGACGCTTTTCCTCACCGGCGCCATCCTGCATTTCCAGGTTATCGAGACGTCCTTCGGCTTCCGCCGGGGCGGGTTCCTGCTGCCGGTCGCAGGCGCGGTGGTGGCTGCGGCATTTGTGCTGGCGCTGGCGGGATAGCGGCAATGGCAAGCCGCCGGAAATATCCCGAACCGCGCCCGAAGGGCTGGCTTACCGCCGCGTGGCGGCCAGCCCGGCGCGCGACGATGCATCTGCTGATGGGGCGACGCTTCATGCGTGCGCTCGAAGCCAACCGGGCGGCGGCCGACCGGCTGGACCTGGCAGTAAGGGAAGCGCTCGGCCGCTGAGCCGCCATCCCGCGATCGTGACGGCATGGTGCCGCAGACCCGTTGCCCGCCAGATGGCGCTGCATTAGGGTCCGCGGCATGATTGTAGAACTCGGCCATTTCGCCCTTGTCCTCGCCGCGCTGGTCGCGGTCGTTCAGATGATTGTCCCGATGGTGGGCGCCGGCCGGGGATGGCCGGGCTGGATGGCCGTGGCGGTTCCCGCCGCAACCGTGCAGTTCGTGCTGGTCGCGCTGTCCTTCGCCGCCCTCACCTGGGCCTTCGTGACCTCGGATTTCTCGGTCAGGCTGGTGGTGCTGAACTCGCACACCTCCAAGCCCATGCTCTACAAGGTCGCGGGCGTCTGGGGGAACCACGAAGGCTCGATGCTGCTCTGGGTGCTGATCCTGGCGCTGTTCGGTGCCTGCGCGGCCTGGTTCGGCGGCAATCTGAAACCGACGCTCAAGGCGCGCGTGCTGGCGGTTCAGGCGTCGATATCGGTCGCCTTTTACGGCTTCATCCTTTTCACCTCGAACCCGTTCCTGCGGCTGATCGTGCCACCGATGAACGGCGAGGATCTGAATCCGCTGTTGCAGGACCCGGGCCTCGCCTTCCATCCGCCGTTTCTCTATCTCGGCTATGTCGGGCTTTCGATGGCGTTCTCGTTTGCCGTCGCAGCGCTGATCGAGGGCCGGGTCGATGCCGCCTGGGGCCGCTGGGTCCGGCCGTGGACGCTGGCGGCGTGGATATTCCTTACCATCGGCATCGGGCTCGGCTCGTGGTGGGCCTATTACGAGCTTGGCTGGGGCGGCTTCTGGTTCTGGGACCCGGTCGAGAATGCCAGCTTCATGCCCTGGCTGCTGGCCGCCGCACTGCTGCATTCGGCCATTGTGGTCGAAAAGCGCGAGGCGTTGAAAAGCTGGACCATCCTTCTGGCGATCATGGCCTTCGGTTTTTCGCTGATCGGGACCTTCCTCGTCCGCTCGGGTGTGATTACCAGCGTGCATGCCTTCGCCAACGATCCGGAACGCGGGGTCTACATCCTCGTCATCCTCGCCTTCTTCATGGGCGGCGCGCTGATGCTCTATTCGATCCGCTCAAGCGCGCTGGAGGCCAAGGGCGTCTTCGCACTGGTCAGCCGGGAAAGCGCCATCGTGGTCAACAACATCCTGCTGGCAGTGGCCGCCTTTGTCGTCTTCGTCGGAACGATCTGGCCGCTGGTCGCCGAGATGGCCTTTGGCCGCAAGCTTTCGGTCGGTGCGCCCTTCTTCGACGCGGCGTTCACCCCCTTCATGGTTGCCATAACCGTCATCCTGCCGGTGGGGGCGATGCTGCCGTGGAAGCGCGGCAACCTCGCGCGCACCCTGCAACCGCTGGGCGGCGCGCTTGCGCTCAGCCTTGCCGGCGCAGGCCTGATCTGGGTCATGCAGACAGGCCGGAGCATGCTGGCGCCGGTCGGCTTTCTGCTCGCGGCCTGGGTCACGCTCGGCGCGCTGACCGACCTGTGGCTGCGCACCGGACGGGGCGATCCTGCCAGCCGGTTCCGGCGCCTGCGCAACCTGCCGGGCGCCGACTGGGGCAAGGCAACGGCCCATATCGGGCTTGCCATTACCTTTTTCGGCATCGCCGGACTGACCGCCTGGGAATCCGAGGATATCCGCGTGGCGCAGGTGGGCGAGCGGTTCACCCACGGCGCCTACGAGATCGAGCTCCGCGCGGTCGACGAGGTTGCCGGCCCCAACTACCTGTCGGTCACGGCGACGATGGCTGTCTATCGCAACGGACGCGAGATCGCTGTGCTGCACCCCGAAAAGCGCTCGTACCCCGTGGCGCAGATGCCGACAACCGAGGCCGACATCGACAACGGCTTTTTCCGCGACATCTACCTTGTCATCGGTGACCCGCAGCAGGGCGGCGGCTGGGCCGTGCGCACCTATGTGAAACCCTTCGCCAACTGGATATGGGCGGGCTGCATCATCATGGGGCTGGGCGGCGTGTTCTCTCTTTCCGACCGTCGCTACCGCGTCGCCGCCGGCGCGGCGAAGCGCCGGACGCCTGCCGGGGGGGTGCCCGCGGAATGAAACGCATCCTGCTTGCCGCGATGCTGGCGCTTGGCGCGCCCGCCCTTGCCGTGACGCCGGGCGAAATGCTCGACGATCCCGCTCTCGAAGCGCGGGCGCGGGAGATCTCGAAGGGGCTGCGCTGCCTTGTCTGCCGCAACGAGAATATCGACGATTCGAACGCCGGGCTTGCCTCGGACCTGCGTGTGCTGGTGCGCGAGCGTCTGGTGGAGGGCGACAGCGACCGGCAGGTTGTCGATTTCGTCGTCGATCGCTACGGCGAATATGTCCTGCTGAAGCCGACGGCGCGCGGCGCGAACCTGATCCTGTGGATCGCCGGGCCGGTGATGCTTCTGGTCGCCGGCGGCGCCGGGTTCGCATACCTGCGGCGCCGAAGGAACGCCCCCGCCGCCGCCGAAGAGCAGCTTTCCGCCGAAGAGGAGGCGCGGCTGAAGGACATTCTGGGCGAGTGATGCGCCACCCCTTCCCCGCACCGCCGGCATGACCCTCGCCGTGCCGGACAGACAAGGACCCTGCCCGTGAACTATGAAACCCTCGACTACCGGCTCACCGAGGATATCGCTCTGATCGCGATGAACCGTCCGGCGGTGATGAACGCGCTCAACACCCAGATGCGGGCCGAACTGACCGATGCCTTCCGGCGCGCGGGAGGCGAGGCGCGTGTCGCGGTGCTGACCGGCGCGGGCCGCGCCTTCTGCTCGGGGCAGGATCTGGGCGACAAGGCCGACGTCGGGCATATCGACCTCGAACGCACGCTGCGCGACGAATACACGCCACTGATCGAATCCATCCTGACCTGCCCCGTACCCACCATCGCCGCCGTCAACGGTGCCGCCGCCGGGGCAGGCGCCAACCTCGCGCTTTCCTGCGACGTGGTGATCGCGACCGAAAGCGCGATCTTCCTTCAGGCATTCGCCCGGATCGGGCTGATGCCGGACGCCGGCGGCACCTACTGGCTGCCGCGACAGGCCGGGCTGGCACGGGCGATGGGCACGGCGCTGTTCGCCGAGCCGGTCAGCGCCCGTCAGGCCGAGGCCTGGGGCATGATCTGGGAGGCGGTTCCCGACGAGCGCTTCGCCGGGCACTGGCGCGCCCGCGCCCTGCATCTGGCCAGCGGTCCAACCCAGGCCTATTCGCGAATCCGGCAGGCGCTGCGTGCGGGTTGCGAAAACACGCTCGACGCGCAACTCGAACTCGAAGCCCGGCTTCAGGGCGAATGCGGTGCGACGCGCGATTTCAAGGAGGGTGTCGTCGCCTTTCTCGAAAAACGCCCCGCCCGGTTCGAGGGTCGCTGACAGCCCCTTGCCAATCGCCGGCGGGCGGCAAAAGGTGGTGCGGCAAGCAAACCCCGGAAAAGGAAGATCATGCCTGTCAGAAACCGTTTCGCCGAACTGCTGAACGAGATCACCGTCTGGCGGCGCGACATGCACGAACATCCGGAACTTCAGTTCGACACCTTCCGCACCTCGGAACTGGTGGCCGAGCGGTTGCTCGCCTTCGGTTGCGACGAGGTGGTGACCGGGATCGGCAGGACCGGCGTGGCCGGCATCATCCGGGGCAGGAGCGACACCTGTGGCCGGGCGATCGGGCTGCGCGCCGACATGGATGCACTGCCCATCGTCGAGGAAACCGGGCTTGCCCATGCCTCGCGAACGCCGGGGATCATGCACGCCTGCGGACACGACGGGCACACCGCCATGCTGCTGGGCGCGGCGAAATACCTCGCCGAAACGCGCAATTTCGACGGAACGGCCGTGGTGATCTTCCAGCCCGCGGAAGAGGGCGGCGGCGGCGCGCGCGAGATGTGCCGCGACGGGCTGATGGAAAGGTTCGGCATTCAGGAGGTCTATGGCATGCACAACTGGCCCGGCCTGCCCGCCGGCGCCTTTGCCATCCGCCCGGGGCCGTTCTTCGCCTCGGCCGACCATTTCGAGATCGCCGTCCGGGGCAAGGGCGGCCATGCCGCCAAACCGCACGAGACGGTGGACCCGACGCTCGTTGCCTCCCACATCGTGATCGCGCTGCAATCCATCGCCTCGCGCAACGCGAACCCGGTCGAGCAGATCGTCGTCTCGGTCACCTCGTTCGAGACCGCCAGCACCGCCTACAACGTCATCCCGCCGAGCGTGCTGCTCAAGGGAACGGTGCGGACCCTGACCCCGGCGATGCGCGACATGGCCGAGGCGCGGCTGATCCGCATCGCCACGGCAACGGCCGACGCCTTTGGCGCAACGGCCAGCGCCAGCTATCACCGCAATTACCCTGTAATGGTCAACGCCGCCGAACAGACGGAATTCGCCGCCCGGGCCGCGCGCGCGGTCTCGGGCGATTGCTCCGAGGCGCCGCTGGTCATGGGGGGCGAGGATTTCGCCTTCATGCTCGGGGAACGCCCCGGCGCCTACATCCTGATCGGCAATGGCGATACCGCGATGGTCCACAGTCCCGACTACGATTTCAACGACGCGGCCATCCCGGCGGGCTGCTCGTGGTGGGCGGAAATCGTCGAAAGCCGCATGCCGGTTGGCTGACATCACCGACTTGCGCACGCCGGGCAAAATCACTGTCCATCAGGCGCGTTGCGTATCTCCATCGGCAGAACGATGCCCCATGCGGTCTCGATCGCGGGGCCGGCAATGCGGAACCCCAGCTTGCGGTAGGCCGCTATCGCATGCGCGTTCTCCGGATGCGGGTCGGTTGCGACAACCGGAGCGCCCAGCCGGAACAGCGCGCGCAGGCGCTGTCCGATGAAGCCGGTGCCATGCCCCCGGCCGATCATGTCGCTTTCTCCGATATACTGGTCGATCCCTCTCGACCCTTCGGGAAGATAATCGAAGTGATGGCCACCCCAGCCGTGTACCGCATAATCCTGCATATAGGCAAAGGGCCTGCCGTCGAACGAGACGATCCACCGCGACACGCGCCGGTCGTCCAGTTTTTCCCGGTCGAACTGGTCGGTATTGCCCCACCAGCGGCGCACATGCGCCGCCGCCTGCCAGCTGCGCAGGAGATCGAGATCATCGACCCCGGCGGCGCGAAAGCTGTAATGACCGCTGCCCGTCACATAATCCCCCCGAGTTTCGGCGCATGCCGCGATGGTTGGCCAGGAAGGACGGTACGGCATCACGCGGGCGTTTCCCAACCGAATCAAACCGGTTTGCCCGGCGAGCGTATGATCCACAGCTTTGGGCAGTCATCTTCCTGACAACATGGAAGACGTTTCCTATCCTCCGAACTTCTTCTACAGAGGCCGCTGAAGGAGACCCGCATGGCTGTTGCCAACGTCATCTGCATCAAATGGGGTACGCTGTTCGGGCCGGAATATGTCAACCGGCTCTATTCCGGCGTGCGGCGCAACCTGACAGAGGAAGTTCGCTTCTTCTGCATGACCGAGCATCGCGCCGGGCTGCACCCGGATATCGGGGTGCTGGATCTGCCCGTCGAACCCTATCTGGGCGCGATGGATGCGGCGCTTGCGGTCGCCAACCGGCAGGGCGCGATGCGCAAGGTCAGCCTGTTCCGGCCCGGTCTGATCCCCGATCTGACGGGGCCGCTGCTGGGCTTTGACCTCGACGTGGTGATCACCGGTTCTCTGGACGACATCCTGCATCTTGCCCCGGGCAAGGTGGCGATGCGGGCCGACTGGGTCGAGGCGCGGCGCGGGCGGCCCACCGGGCACGGCTCGGTCTTCCGGTTCGATCCGGCGCTGCACGGCTGGCTCTACGATACGCTCGCCGCCGATCCGAAGGGTCAGGTCGAAAAGGCGCGCGGCTCCGAACAGCGTTATACCTCGACACTGGCGCAGGAGCGCGACGCCTTCGCCTACCTGCCGCCCGATCAGGTGGTCAGCTTCAAGCACGGCTGCCTGCGCCTGCCGCCGTGGAACTATCTGGCCGAACCGCGTCTGCCGGCAAACGCCCGGGTGGTCTGCTTCCATGGCCGGCCGAAGATGTCGGAAGCGGTCGAGGGCTACCACGGTTCGGTGCTTCGCCACACCCTGCCCTGCACCTGGCTGCGCGAGCACTGGATCGATCGCACCAGACAGGATCTGGGGTCGGACTGGGCATAGGTTCAGCGCGGCGCTAACCGCCGGTGTGGCTCATGTGGCGCGGCATCTGGCCGGAAACGGACTGGCGGGAATAGTCGAAATCGTGCCCCTTGGGCTTGCGCGCAATGGCGTTTCGGATGGCCTCTTCCAGCGGCACCGCGGCGGGGTCGCGCAGCGACGGGCGCAGGTCGGCACGGTCTTCCTGGCCCAGGCACATGTACAGTTCGCCGGTGCAGGTCAGCCGCACCCGGTTGCAGCTTTCGCAGAAATTATGGGTCAGCGGCGTTATGAAACCGATCTTCTGGCCGGTTTCCTCGAGCCGCACATAGCGTGCCGGCCCGCCGCTGCGCTCGGCAAGGTCGGTCAGCCGGTAGCGTTCGCCCAGGCGCGCCCTCAGGTCCCTGAGCGACCAGTACTGATCCAGCCGGTCCTCGGTGCCCATGTCGCCCATCGGCATGACCTCGATGAAGGTCAGATCCATGTCGCGGCCGGTGCACCATTCGACCAGCGGGAACAACTCGTCCTCGTTGAATCCCTTGAGCGCGACGGTGTTGATCTTGACCCGCAGCCCGGCCTCCTGCGCCGCATCGATACCGCGCAGCACCTGCCCGAGCCTGCCCCAGCGGGTGATTTCGCCGAATTTCCTCTCGTCCAGCGTATCGAGCGAGATGTTCACCCGGCGCACACCCAGCGACACCAGATCGGCGGCGAATCGGTGCATCTGGGTGGCATTGGTGGTCAACGTCAGTTCGTCCAGCGCGCCGCTTTGCAGATGGCGGGACATCGCCTCGACATAACTCATGATCCCACGCCGCACCAGCGGCTCGCCTCCGGTGATCCGCAGCTTGCGCACGCCAAGGCGGATGAAGGCGCTCGACAGCCGGTCCAGTTCCTCAAGCGTCAGCAATTCCCGCTTGGGCAGGAACTTCATGTTCTCGGACATGCAGTAGCTGCAACGCAGATCGCAGCGGTCGGTCACCGATACCCGAAGGTAGGTCACCGCACGAAGGAAGGGATCGATCAGGGGCGCGGACATGCGACGGAAGGTAAGCTTCGGCACATTCGCGCGCAAGACCCCGCATCGGCGGTTGCGGCAATCGTGACCAGACAGGTAAATTCGCCGCACGAGAACCGGCACCGGAGAGGCGCATGAGCTTGAAACTGATCGGATACGGCGCGCTGCTGCTGGCCGCGGCATGCGCCCACCTGCCGGGGGTGAAGCGGCCGGAAACCCCGCCGGAAAGAACCGCCATCGCGGCGCCTGCGCCCGGAACGACAGCCGCGCCGCCGCCCCGGTCGGCGCGCACGGTCGAGCAGTTCGACACCACAAGCGCCGCCGAGCGCAGGGCGGCGGCCGCACCGCCACCGGCGGCGGCCGAACGGCAGCTCGGCCGTACCGTCGCCTCGCTGGGAAATCCCGCCGATCCGGGTTTCTGGGCCGAAACCGGGCTGGTCACCGAAATTAGGCAGGGCCGCCTCGAATATCCCGGCGGCGGAACCTCGGTGAAGGTGGAACTGCGCCCCTCGGGCGGCGAGGTGGGCGCCGGAACCCGTGTCAGCCTGCCCGCGCTGCGCGTGCTGGAGGCGCCGCTCACCGATCTTCCCGAACTTGTGGTCTATGCCGAGTGACACGATCCGCCGGCATCGCCCGAACGGGGCGGCTTCCCCCTCCCCTTGCGGCGCCGTGCAGTCAGCCCTAGTTTCAGGGTGACTCGCAACCAGCAGGGATACGCCCATGGCCATAGAGGCCCAGCAGATCGAAACCCTTATCCGCGCGGCATTTCCGGATGCAACGGTCATCGTCAGCGATCTTGCCGGCGATGGCGCCCATTTCGCGGCCGAGGTGATCGACGAGAGCTTCCGCGGCATGAACAGGGTGCAGCAACAGCGCGCGGTCTATTCCGCCCTCAGGGGGATGATGGACGGTTCCGCCGCCGATCTGCATGCACTTGCGCTGACCACAAAGGCGCCCGATTGATCCCGGCGCCGTTCGATACATCGCGCCGCAACAGACAGGAAAACCAGACATGACCGCTCAGGACCAGATCAAGCAGACCATCACCGGCAATGACGTGGTGCTTTTCATGAAGGGCACCAAGATGGCGCCGCAATGCGGATTTTCGCAGCGGGTCGCCGGGGTGCTGAACTTCATGGGCGTCGATTATGCCGACATCAACGTTCTGGCCGATGAAGATGTCCGGCAGGGCATCAAGGATTTTTCCGACTGGCCGACCATCCCGCAGCTTTACGTCAAGGGCGAGTTCGTCGGCGGCTGCGATATCGTGACCGAGATGACCCTTGCGGGCTAACTCGATCAGATTTTCGAGGCGAACGGCATTTCCTACACCACGGAAGCCGCCGACAAGATCCGCGAAGCCAACGCCTGCCCGGATCGGCGCGGGACGCGAGTCCGGCGCCTGCCGGCAGCGGCGGGAAACGCGAACGGCGCCGAAAGGCGCCGTTGCCGTTTCGGGGCGGAAGGCCG
>NZ_JBKEAE010000159.1:0-6544 GCF_047971885.1 Tropicimonas sp.
CCCGTGTTTCCTTGTCGATCGGCCTCGTCGGGGTGTTCCTGAGTCTCGTTCTCGGGGTGCTGAGAGGCGGCATCTCCGGCTTCTTCGGCGGCGCGGTCGATACCGCGATTCAGCGCGTGATCGAGTTCCTGCGTTCGATCCCGACAATCCCGCTGTGGATGGGCCTTGCGGCGGCCATCCCGCTGTCATGGCCACCGATCCGGGTCTATTTCATGATCACGATCATCGTGTCGCTGATCGGCTGGACCGGGCTGGCCCGCGAGGTCCGTGGCAAGTTCCTGGCGCTGCGGAACGAGGATTTTGTCATCGCCGCGCGGCTCGATGGGATGAGCGAGATCGGTATCATCCTCGATCATCTCGTTCCCTCCTTCCTGTCGCACATCATCGCTGTCGTGACGCTCTCGGTTCCGGTGATGATCCTGTCGGAAACGGCGCTGTCATTCCTTGGTATCGGCCTTCAGCCGCCTGTTATTTCCTGGGGTGTACTGCTTCAGGAGGCCCAGAATATCCGCGCTGTGAGCCAGGCGCCGTGGCTCCTGTTCACGCCGGCATGCGCAATCGTGATCGCGGTGCTCGCCCTCAACTTCCTTGGCGACGGCTTGCGCGACGCCGCAGATCCCTACGGAAAGGTCTGAGTCATGGAACCAATCCTCAGGGTCCGGAACCTGACCACTGTCTTCCCGACGCGGACGGGGGATTTCACGGCAGTCGATGACGTGTCTTTCGATCTCGCACCGGGCAAGACGCTCTGTGTTGTCGGTGAGAGCGGCTCGGGCAAGTCGGTTACGGCGCGATCGATCCTTCAGATCGTGGACAAGCCCGGAAAGATCACTGGCGGGCGTATCCTGCTCACGCGGAACGGACAGGAAATCGATCTTGCCGGACTTCCGCCGCGCGGCCGTGAAATCCGCAGCGTTCGCGGCAAGGACATTGCCATGATCTTTCAGGAGCCGATGTCTTCTCTCTCGCCGGTGCATACCATCGGCTTGCAGATCGGGGAGGCGCTGAAGGTTCATTTCGGAACCCCGAAGATCGAACGCCGAGAGCGGGTGATCGAACTGCTGCGGCAGGTTGAAATCCCGGACCCGGAGACGGCAATCGATCGCTATGTCTTCGAATATTCAGGCGGTATGCGGCAACGCGCGATGATTGCCATGGCGCTGGCATGCAATCCGCGAATCCTGATCGCGGACGAGCCGACGACGGCGCTGGACGTTACCACGCAGGCGGAAATCCTCGACCTGATCGGCCGTCTTCAGAAGAGCCACGGCATGGCGGTGATGTTCATCACACACGACATGGGGGTGGTCGCCGAAATCGCCGATGACGTTCTGGTAATGTATCGCGGCAAGGTTATGGAATGCGGGCCGGTAGAGCAGATTTTTCACGATCCCCACAACGAATATACAAAAATGCTGATCGGTTCGGTCAATAAGCTGGAGTCCCGGGCCGAGGCGTTGGAGAATCGCGTTCCAGCCACGCCGTTGCCGCTTCTGCAGGTGGACGGTCTGACGATGCGCTTCGGCACAAAGGCGGCCGTTTTGGATGTCAGCCTGGTGCTCAACGACGGTGAGACGCTGGGTATCGTTGGCGAAAGCGGATCGGGCAAGACCACAATGGGGCGCTGCCTGCTGCGCATTTATGAACCCGATGCCGGGACCATCGCTTTCCGGCGCGAGGACGGGTCGGTGGTGGACGTGGCAAAGGCGTCCGCTTCCGAGTTGAAATCGATCCGGCGCGATATCCGGATGATTTTCCAGGATCCGGTGGGCTCGCTCAACCCGCGAAAGACAATCGGCCAGATCGTGGCCGAGCCACTGCGGCTTGCGAAATTCGGCACAGCGGCGCAGATCGACGAGAAGGTAGTCGAACTCATGCGGCAGGTTGGCCTGCCGCCCGAGTGGCGCGAGCGCTTTCCGCATGCGCTCTCGGGCGGGCAGCGGCAGCGGATCGGCATTGCCCGTGCCATTGCGGTGAAACCGAGACTGATTGTTGCCGACGAGGCGACCTCGGCGCTCGATGTGTCCCTGCGCAGCCAGATGCTGGATCTGCTGGTGCAGCTTCAGGAAGATCTCGGGCTGTCTTTTGTCTTCATCAGCCACGACATGTCGGTGATCCGCTATATCTGCGACAGGGTCGCCGTCATGTACCGGGGCAGGGTGGTTGAAACCGGCCCGACCGATCAGATCATCAACGCGCCGCAGCATCCCTATACCCTGGCGCTCCTGTCGGCCATTCCGCACCCCGATCCGCGCGCGCGGCGCATCCAGAACAGGGTGCGCTACGTACCCGAGGAGGCATAGTTGAAAATCACCGATATCCGCATTTTCGTGACCTGTCCGGGTCGCAACTTCGTCACTGTCAAGATCTATACCGACGAGGGTCTGACGGGTGTTGGCGATGCCACGCTGAACGGGCGTGAACTGGCCGTCGCTTCCTATCTGAAAGACCATGTCGCGCCCTGCCTGATCGGGCGGGATGCGCTGTGCTCGGAAGACATCTGGCACTACCTGTACCGCGGGGCCTACTGGCGCAGGGGACCTGTCACGATGGCGTCTATCGCCGGAATCGACACTGCGCTGTGG
This sequence comes from Tropicimonas sp., assembly GCF_047971885.1. Taxonomy (NCBI): domain Bacteria; kingdom Pseudomonadati; phylum Pseudomonadota; class Alphaproteobacteria; order Rhodobacterales; family Roseobacteraceae; genus Tropicimonas; species Tropicimonas sp. Next base: position 2,586 of record NZ_JBKEAE010000159.1, read on the forward strand.
GACATCCGGGCAAAGGCCGCGGGCATGCCGCTTTATCAGCTACTGGGGGGGGCGAGCCGCGATCGGGTCCTGTGCTACACCCATGCTCAGGGGACGGGGATTTCCGAGGCGGTGGTTGCCGTGGGGGCGAGGATCGACGAGGGATACCTGGCAATCCGGGCACAGGTGGGCATTCCGGGCCTGCCGGACATCTATGGCACCGGTGTCAGCGGGCTGACCAACACGGCGTCAGACAATGCCACGCCTCGTGAAGAGATGTGGTCGACCTCGAAATACCTGCCACGCATTCCCAGGCTGTTCGAGGCATTGCGTGCTGCCCATGGGGAGGAGGTCCATCTGCTGCACGACGTCCATCACCGGCTGTCCCCCATCGAGGCGGCGCGACTCGGCAAGGATCTTGAACCGTTTCGTCTTTTCTGGCTCGAAGATGCCGTGCCGGCTGAGAACCAGGAAGGATTCCGGGTTGTCCGGCAGCACACCACAACCCCGCTGGCCGTCGGGGAGGTGTTCAACACCGTCTGGGATGCCAAGCTGCTGATCGAGGAGCAACTGATCGACTTTATCCGCACGACCTGCGTGCATGCCGGCGGGCCGACGGCCCTGCGCCGGATTATGGATTTCGCCGGGCTCCACCACGTCCGGACTGCCTGTCATGGCGCTGCGGACATGTCGCCGATCTGTCTGGGCGCGAACCTGCACCTGGACCTGTGGGTGCCGAACTTCGGCATACAGGAATACTCGGGCTACACCGAAGAAATGCTGTCGCTCTTCCCGCATGCCTGGAGTTTCTCCGGGGGCTATCTGCACCCCGGGGAGGCTCATGGTCACGGCGTCGATTTCGATGAAAGCCACGCCGACGAATACCCGTATCAACCCGCCTATCTGCCGGTGAACCGGCTGGAAGACGGCACGCTCTGGCACTGGTAATACAATGAAAATCACCAAAATCCGCTCGTTCCCGGTAAAAGTTGGTATCCGCAACCAGTTGATCGTAAAGGTCGAAACCGACGAGGGAATCCACGGCTGGGGCGAAAGCGGCCTGTCGGGCCGCGAGATGGCGGTGGCCGGGGCGCTGGAGCACTACGCGAAATTCCTTGAAGGCCGCGATCCGTTCGCCATCGGTGCGCTCTGGCAGGAGATGTATCGCAGCCAGTATTTCGAGGGCGGGCGCGTTCTCACTGCGGCAATCTCGGCACTGGATATCGCGTTCCATGACATCAAGGGCAAGGCCCTGGGGGTGCCTGTTTGCGATCTGCTCGGCGGCCGCCACCGTGATCGCATCGCCACATTTGCCACAACCTTCGCGCCCCCCGGACCCGCGATGTTGGATCAGGCGCGATTGCTTGTCGAGCACGGCTGGAATGCGATCAGGCTTTCGCCTTCCGGGCATGAGAACAAGGAAACGTATGAGCCACGCGAGCACATCGCGGAAAGTGCGGAATGGTGCGTGAAGGCCCGCGAGGCGCTGGGGTCTGCCGTGGTTTTGGGCATCGACTACCATCACCGGTTGACGGTGGCCGAAGCCGCGAGCTTCTGTCAGCGAATGCCATCGGGAACGCTCGACTTCATCGAGGAACCGATCCGCGACGAGAGCCCGGGCGCCTATGAGGCCCTGCGACGGATGACCGACGTTCCCTTCGCCATCGGCGAGGAATTCGCCTCCAAATGGCAATTCCTGCCTTTCATCGAACGCGACATCCACCAGTTCAACCGCATTGACATCTGCAATGTCGGCGGACTCACCGAGGCGATGAAGGTCGCGGGATGGTCCGAGGCGCACTACGTCGACATGATGCCCCACAATCCGCTCGGTCCTGTCTGCACCGCCGCCACCGTTCATTTTGCCGCCGCCGTCCCGAATTTCTCGTGGCTTGAAACGCGTGCCAGCCCGGCTGAGACTCATCTTGGCTTCGATGACAGCGCACTGTTTCCCATCCAGTGCCGGCTAGAGGGGGCGATGATTCCGGTGCCGGATGGCCCGGGGCTTGGAATCGAGGTGGACGAGGTCGCGCTGACGCACCGGGAGTTCGAATTCTGGGAAGCTCCCCATCTGCGCCGTCGCGACGGGTCGTATACCAACTGGTGACGGATAAAGCGCCGTTATCAGGATATCCGAACATCGCATGATTTCTGAACCAGACGACGCCAGGGCAGTTCGTCCCGCACCCGATGTTTGTGGTTGTGATTGTAACCTTCGACGCGGGAGGGCGAAGAAGGTCAGGGGAATCGCGGGTTAACGCCTCATCAAAGGGTCGAGGTTTCCGCCCGTGTAGGCGATGTTTTCCGCCACTGTCAGGTGCGGATAAAGCGCGTAGGACTGGAATACCATGGCGATGCCGCGCTTCGATGCCTTGGTATCGGTCACGTCCTGCCCTTCGATCTCGAGGCTGCCGGACGTGATGTCTTCCAGCCCGGCGATGCAACGCAGGAGGGTAGACTTGCCGCACCCAGAGGGGCCGACGAAGACCACGAATTCACCGGCCTCTATCGACAGGTCGATGCCATGCAGGACGGCATGACTCCCGTAGGATTTCGTCAGCGCCCTTGCAATGAGTTCGGCCATTGCTCCCCTCCTCCTGTCGGATCAGCCTTGCCCGTTCAGGCTGGCGAAGACGCCGGGCAGACCGGCGATGGTGCCATGCGCGGGCTGATATTCCAGGCCGACCAGCCCACGATATCCGTGCCCGAACAGCCAGCGCAGCCGCGCGGCGAGGTCGATTTCACCGAGCCCGGGGTCGTTGCGGCCCGGATGATCGGCAACATGGGCATGAAAAACCCTGCTCACTTGACCGGCCAGAACGGTCTCGGTGGACTCGCCCATGACGGCGGAATGATAGAGATCGTAAACGATACCGATCTCGGGCTGTCCGACCTCTTCCACGATGTCCAGCGTCTCGGCGGTGGAGGGGAGCAGATAGCCGGGATGGTCGATCCGGGTGTTGAGCGGCTCCACTCCCAGCCGGACACCGCTGCCCTCGAGCCGTTCGGCCGCCTTGCGCAGACAGGCGACAAGCGCCGCCCGCTGATCGGCCCGTGGCACACCGGGCAACTCCGGACCGGCCTGGGCGATGAGCAGCGGCGCGCCAAGTCTTTGCGCCGTGGCGATCGAATCGGAAAGACCATTCAGGATGGGCACCGCGATCAGCGATGGCATCGTGGCATTTGCGCGTGTCGTAGGCGCCATCCGTCGTGACGCTGCCGATCTCCTGGTCCTCCGGGATCTGGCTGAGCAGATCGGGCAGGACGGGTGCATCGCCGATGTGACTCCCGGTGATCTCGACAGCCCGGATCTCCAGCGTTTCCTCGTCGATCCCGAGGTGGATCTTGCGCCAGACCCGCCGTTTGGGACCGCCATGCTTGCGGGCATGCCAATCGCCTTCGCCTTCGACCTTGATCCCGGTGCTGTCGATGAGCAGGTGCAGCGGGCCCCTGAGCCGCGATACGGGATGTTCACCACCAGCGCCTTCTGGCGACGGGAAAGGGTGCTGAAGTCAGGCACACTTCAGTCGAGGCCAACCAGCCGCAGCAGGCTCTCGATGAACCCGGTCGTCTGCCGGAGCGCCATGCCGAACAGCACCTTCATCGTCAGGCACGACTGGATGGCGGCGTCGCTGCAGGTCTGCTGGCGGCCACGCCGGCCTGTCGGCGCGGCATCCCAGTTCATCGCGGGATCGAACCAGATCGTCAGCGAGCCCCGGCGCTTGAGCGCTTCATTGTAGGCTGGCCAGTTTCTGGTCCTGTAGGTCGTGGGTGTAGGTCTGCTCATGCAGCCCAGCTACCATGCTGGATTCACAAGATGAATCCCTCACAGCATTTGTGCAACAGAGCCCCGCAGGGGACCCGCATCATCGGCCAGTATGACGATGGGGTTGGGTTCGGGCAGCGCCGCGTGTTGCTGGTCTGGAACCGTCTGATTCTGCCCGGTGGTCGCTCCATCGTCCTTGAACGCCTGCCGGGCT
>NZ_JBKEAE010000147.1:0-31079 GCF_047971885.1 Tropicimonas sp.
GCGATACGGCCCCGACCGGGCACGCGCTGTCGCTTCTGGCGATGCCCGAACTGATGGCGGCCTGGACCGACGGGATGCTGGCCAACCGGGCCGAAGCCGACCGGTTCGGGCGCAAGGCGCGTGCCCTTTCCGGCGCGCGCGAGGGCAAGGCGGAGGCGCGCGATGGCGAGATTCGCGAGGTTCTGCTGCGGCGGCGCGCCCTGCTCGCCGGATTCGCGCGGCAGTTGCGCGACAATGCCGGCTGCGGTTTCGTCACCGTCGCCACCGCCGAACGCATGCCGGCGCTGGAAACCGTGACGCTGGCGCGCAGCCTCGGAGAGGCCCGCATCGGCATTCCGGCGCTGCTGGTCAACCGCCTGCGCGGCGGCGCGCGCGCCGGCTCCGAGGCGGCCGCGCTCGACATTCTGCGCGGCGCGGCGGGCAAAGCACCGGTCTTTGCCGTTCCGGAAAGCGCAAGCGAGCCGATCGGGACCGAGGCGCTCGAAGCGTTGTGGAGCACCATCCGGCCGCTGTGACAGATATCAGCCCGGCAGCGGAATGAACTCGCCGGCATCACCCATGGGCAGGTCGAACAGCCCGCGCCCCCAATTGGCGGCACGCCAGTCGGCCTTGGCCTGTTCGATGCGCTCGCGCGACGAGGCGACAAAATTCCACCAGATGTAACGCGGACCGTTCATCGTGGCGCCCCCCAGCGCCATCAGCCGCGCGCCTTGCGGGCCCGCCGCAACGGTGATCCGATCTCCTGGGCGGAATACCATCATCCGGCCGGCATCGAAGATCTGACCGGCAACGGCGACCGACCCCTCGGTGATGTAGAGACCGCGATCCTCGTGATCGTCGGGCAGCGGAAAGCACGCACCGGGCGACAGCGCGACATCGAGATAGAAGGTTTCGGAATATAGCGTCGCCGGCGCCCGTTCGCCATAGGCGCTGCCGAGGATAAGGCGGGCGTGCACGCCCTCGGCCTCGATCTCGGGCAGCGCCTCCCTGCCGTGATGCTCGAAGATCGGCTCCATGTCTTCGCGGTTCTCGGGCAGGGCGATCCAGGTCTGGATACCGTAAAGACTGTGCGGCCCCTGCCGCGCCTGTGCCGACGTGCGCTCCGAATGGGTCACGCCCCTGCCGGCGACCATCCAGTTGAGCGCCCCGGGCCGGATGATCTGGTCCGAGCCGATGCTGTCGCGGTGATGGAAATCGCCGCGATAGAGATAGGTCACGGTACCCAGCCCGATATGCGGGTGCGGGCGCACGTCGACGCCGCTCCCGCTGAGGAATTCGGCCGGGCCGGCCTGATCGAAGAAGATGAAGGGCCCGACCATCTGGCGGCGCGGCGCCGGAAGCGCACGTTTCACTTCGAACCCGCCGATATCGCGGGCGCGCGGGACGATCAGCGTTTCGATGGCCTCGGCGCCGATCTCATCGGGGCATCCGGGTTCAAGCGCGGGGTTCCAGCTCATCCTTCGGTCCTTTCACGATCTGAACAAGCGTAGGTCACCCGGCTGGAGACGGCAACGGATACGACACACCGCAAAAGCGCAGCCGGTATGCGTTGTTGCACGGTGGACTTTTGCTGTCGGAGTGCCTTTGTTCACCTCATATCGGAACGGCAACGGAAGGGACGCATCGATGACGTATGAAGGTGGCTCCCCGTCACTCAACCGGCTGGCGCTTTCCGCGACGATTCACTGCATGACCGGCTGCGGCATCGGCGAGGTGTTGGGGCTGGCCATCGGTACATGGGCGGGCTGGTCGACCCTGCCTACCATGGCGCTTGCCATCGTGCTGGCCTTTGTCTTCGGCTACAGCCTGACAATTCGGCCGCTGCTCGGGGCGGGCCTGCCGGTCGCGCAGGCGGTCCGGCTGGCGCTTGCCGCCGATACGGTTTCGATTACGGTGATGGAGATCGTCGACAACGCTGTGATGCTGGTCGTTCCCGGCGCGATGGATGCCGGGCTTTCCTCGGGGTTATTCTGGGGCAGTCTGGCGATCGCCCTGGTTCTGGCCGCCATGGCGGCGTTTCCCGTCAACCGGTGGCTGATTTCACGCGGGCGCGGGCATGCCGTGGTACACGAACATCACGCCGGAAAGGACAGCAGCGGCGATCCCCATTCCGGGCACGACCACCATCATCGCTGACCAAACAGATGTATCCTGAAGAGTGAGAAACGGACATGACTACCCTGTATTATGCCACCGGCGCCTGCTCGCTTGCCCCGCATATCGTTTTGGAATGGATCGGGGCACCCTACGAGGCGGTGAAGGTCCAGTTCGGTTCGAAGGACCTGCTGAGCGTCAACCCGGCCGGAGCAGTCCCCACATTGCGCGAAGACGACGGCTGGCTGCTGACCCAGGCGGGCGCGATCCTCGACTACCTCGCCCGCAAGCATCCCGAAGCGGCGCTGGAAGGCGGCGGTTCCCCGCGCGACAAGGCCGAGGCGCATCGCTGGTCGGCCTTTCTGACCAGCGACATGCACGCGGCTTTCTGGCCGATCTTCCTGCCGCAGCGCTACACCACCGATGACAGCGACAGCGCGCGGCAGGCCGCTGTCGCGGCCGGGCAGAAGCTGGCGCGCCGGCAGATGGGCATCCTGAATGCGCACCTGGAGGGGCGCGACTGGATACTGGGCGAAGGGCGCGGAAGACGGTCGGTGATCGATGCCTACGCCTTTCCGATGATCCGCTGGGGCATCAGGCTTCTGCCCGGTGGGCTGGCGGATTTTCCCAACGTTCAGGCCCTGCACGACCGGCTGGCAGTCGACCCGGCGGTGCAGAAGGTGCTGGCACGGGAAGCCGCAAGTTGACAGGCGGCATTCACCACGTCACCGCGATCACCCGCAGCGTTCAGAAGAACGTCGATTTCTACGCCGGATTTCTGGGGCTGCGGCTGGTCAAGCAGACCGGCGGTTTCGAGGATGCCGAGCAGTTGCACCTGTTCTATGGCGATGCCGCCGGCTCCCCCGGCAGCATCGTGACCTTCCTGGTGTGGGAGGCGGGGTCTCCCGGGCGCACCGGGCTGGGGCAGGTATCGGAAATCGCCTTTGCGGTTCCGCCCGCCAGTATCGGCGACTGGCTGCAACGGGCGCTGGCCGGACATGTGCCGGTCGAGGGGCCGGCGCGCGAATTCGGCGAACCGGTGCTGCGCCTGAAAGACCCCGACGGACTGATCGTCAAGCTGGTCGGGCTGGACCTGCCCGCCGTCGCGCCGCTGCCCGATCCGATCGCGCCCGGGCGCATCCGCTCGGTCACGATCCTGACCGACAGCCCCGGCCTGACGGCGGGATTCGCCGCACGCTTCGGCTATCGCGCCGGGCCGCGCGAGGGGAACATCCGGCGCCTGCTCGGCAATACCGATGCGGTCGATATCCGCGATGCGACCGGGTATTTCCCGGGCATTCCGGGAACGGGCATATTCGATCATGTCGCCTTTCGCGCCGGTGGCGCCGATGCCGTCCGCCGCATACGGCGGGATCTGCGCGATGCCGAGGGGATAACGCAGGTTCACGACCGCAAGTATTTCCTGTCGCTTTATGTACGCGAACCGGCCGGAACGCTGTTCGAATTTGCCACAGATGCGCCCGGCTTTGCAGTGGACGAGACGCCGGAACATCTGGGCGAGACACTGATGATCCCGCCGCACGACAGCGAACGCGGCGACGATCTGCGCCTGATGCTGCCCCAGTTCGCCCGCCCCGGCGAAGACCGGATGCCGGCGCGCGATCTGCCCTTTGTGCATCGTTTCCATGTTCCGCCCGCCCCGGACGGCAGCGTCATCGTGTTGCTTCACGGAACGGGCGGCAACGAAGCCGACCTGATGCCGCTGGCGGCACGGGTAAATCCGCACGCCACCCTGCTGGGGGTGCGCGGCCGCTCGACCGAAGAGGGCAGCAACCGCTGGTTCCGCCGCCGGGGTGCCGGCGCCTACGATCAGGCCGACATCCGCGGCGAGGCGGCGGCATTTGCCGCTTTCGTCGACGGCGCGGTCCGGGGATACGGGCTCGACCGCGACAGGCTGACATTCCTCGGTTACTCCAACGGCGCCAATCTGCTGGGTGCGGCGCTGCAACTTCACCCCGGCATTGTCCGCCGTGCCATCCTGCTGCGCGGGTTGCAGGTTCTCGATCAGGCTCCGGAAACCGACCTGACCGGTACGCGGATCCTGCTTGTCAGCGGTATGCGCGACCCGTTCGGGCAATTGGCCGGGACGCTGGAAAATTCCCTGAAAAGGCGTGGCGCAGCACTCGATACACGCAGGCTCGACAGCGGGCACGAATTGTCGGGCGGGGATTCGTCTGCGGCACGAGACTGGCTGAACACAGCCTGACACCCCCGGGGCGGGGTGGGGCGGCCAGCAGGCCGCCCGCATCGCGTTCCGGCAATCGCCTAGCTGAAGTAGATGTAGCTCGACACGACGATGGCGACGATGAGCGCGCCCACCGGTCTGGCCAGCCGGTAGGGCGTCATGTCGACCGGGCTGGGCCGGGCCGGCGCGTGGTCGCGCGTCATCGGGTGGAACCTGCCGATCAGCAGCATGATGCAGACGTTCATCACGAACAGCAGCGCCATCACATGCAGGTAATGGGGGTAGCTGTCGGCGCCGATCGCCGGTTTCAGCACGAACTGGCTGAGGATATAGAGCACAACCCCCGAGGCAAGGCCGATCTTGGCCGCGACCGGCGGCACCCTGGGGAAGAAGATGCCGACAAGGATGATGGTCAGGATCGGGATGCTGTAGCAGCCGTTGACCTCCTGCAGGTAGCCGAACAGCCCCTGCGGCGCGTTGGCGATGAAGGGCGCGATGGTCATCGAGGCGATGGCGAGCAGGATGCCGAAACGCTTGCCGGCGCCGACCACCTCACGGTCCGAGGCGGTCTTCTTGAAATACTGCCGATAGATATCGACCCCGAACAGGGTGACCGAACTGTTGAGGGCCGAGTTGAAGGAACTGAGGATCGCGCCGAACAGCACGGCGGCAAAAAAGCCCGTCAGCCCGACGGGAAGAACCGCCGTCACCAGCCGCGGATAGGCCTGATCGGCAACCTCCAGCCCGCCTTCGAAGTAGTGATAGGCGATGATTCCGGGCAGCACGACGATCACCGGGCCCAGTATCTTGAGAATTGCCGCCAGCAGCAGGCCCTTCTGCCCTTCGGCAAGGTTCTTGGCGCCAAGAGCACGCTGGATGATCGCCTGGTTGGTGCCCCAGTAGAACAGTTGCACCAGCATCATGCCGGTGAAGATCGTGGCGAAGGGAACCGAGGCATCCGGCCCGCCGATCGAATCGAACTTTTCCGGGTTCTCGGTGTAAAGAACCGATATTCCGTCGAATATGCTGCCGCCGCCAATCGCCATGAGCCCGAAGACCGGCACCAGCAATCCGCCGAGGAACAGGCCGACGGCGTTGATCGTATCCGATACCGCAACGGCCTTGAGCCCGCCGAAAATGGCATAGATTGACCCGACGATCCCGATGGCCCAGACGGTCATCCACAGTGCTGCCGTCTCGGATACGCCGAACATCGCCGGCACGCCGAACATCGTCGACAGCGCCAGCGCGCCGGAATAGAGAACGATGGGCAAAAGCACGATCACGTAGCCCGACAGGAACAGGATCGAGGTGACGGTCTTGGTCTGCGCGTCATAGCGTTCTTCGAGAAAGCTCGGGATGGTGCTGACCCCGGTACGCAGGTAGCGCGGCAGCAGGACCAGCGCGGTCACCACCATGGCGATGGCCGCGAGCGTTTCCCAGGCCATCACCAGGATGCCCTCGGAATAGGCCTGTCCGGTCAGGCCGACGATCTGTTCGGTCGACAGGTTGGTCAGCAGCAACGATCCGGCGATCACCGGCGCGGTCAGCGACCGCCCGCCGAGAAAATACCCGTCGGACTGGTGTTCATCCGTCCCCCTGACCCAATAATACGACAAAACGGCGACCAGCGCCGTAAAACCAATGAAGGTCAACACACCGAATGCACCCATGGCATCCTCCCTTTGAAACACCCGCAACCTGACGGCTTCGCTCAACCCGTGGACGAGAAGACAGGCCCACGATCAACTTTATGTTTCAGCGGCGGCCCTCTCGCAATATTTCGTTTGCAGGAAATGTCGGGCGCAACCGGCAAGGGCGGGGTGACAAGATACCGCATCGTGCCGGGCAGCCGCGGAGCGCCGGAGTACATGCCTTATTTACAATGCGTTGTGAGCCGTTCCCGGTCGCCTGAACTGCACAAGATCTTCAACCTGCCGCCCTGGCAGCGGTTTTCCTCGGTGCAATCGTACCCGGAGAAGCGCAACCGGGCAACAATGCCCATGATATTGCCCAAACGGGTCACGAAAACCCGACTGGATTTCCTCCCCCGCAGTTAATATATTTTTACCGAACGTACGATTGCATAGGGCGGCATTGGTTGGTCGGTCGCCCGGAATTTCTGTGTGTGTTCCCCTGTGACTGACAGGATTGGAAACATTGTGCATGGAAGGTCGGCAATATGCGTCGAGCGATCTCAATATCCGGTGGCATGAAGCATCATCTGCGGCGGTCGGTTTCAACCTACGCCATATCGGTCTTTGGCGCCGCTGCGGTTCTGATAAGCGCTCCAACCGGATTGCAGGCGCAGAACCTCGGCCCTGGAACAACCGGCACCGCCGGCGGCAACACGGTCTCGGGGACCAACGCGCTGGTGGCTGGAACGAACAATACCAATACCGGGACCCATAACGTTACTTATGGCACACTGAATACCAACAGTGGGAACGACAGCACGGTGGTTGGCAACCAGAACTCCGCCTATGGCGGCGGATCGACCGCCGTCGGCGATGGAAACGCCATCGGCAGCGACACCGCAGGTTCGAGCCTGTCGACCGCCGTGGGACAACACAACACTGTATCGGGCGGCAACAACCTGACCGCGCTGGGGGCGTCGAACACCGTGACAGGTGCAAACTCCTCCGCTGTCGGCTGGGGCAACGACGCCACGGGCACCTATTCGACCGCCTCGGGGGCTGATAACACCGTCTCCGGCAACCAGTCGCTCTCATCGGGCTTTCAGAACGAGACCTACGGCGCCGGCAGCACCGCCGTGGGCGACAGGAACAAGGTCGGGACAAACACCACCGCCGTGACATATGCAACAGCCGTCGGCAGCGCCAACCATCTGTACGGCAACAATTCGAGCACCTTCGGCCAGAACAACGCCGTCACCGGCAACAGTTCCACCGCGATCGGCACCACCAACCAGATAATCGGCGGTGCCTCGTTCGCCTCGGGCGACAACAACCTGATCAAGAGCAGCACCAACACCGCCGTCGACAATTCGACCGCCGTCGGCGGCAGCAACACCATTCAGGGTGCGCAATCGCAGGCATTCGGCGATACCAACCGCATCCTCGGCGATACATCCGTAGGCTCATCGGCCTTCGGCTCGAACAACACCGTCTCGGCGGCAGGCTCCACCGCGACGGGTTACAACAACTCCGTCTCGGGGGCCGGATCGCTGGCCTCGGGCGACAGCAACAGTGTCGGCGTCGCCAACGCCACCGCGCTCGGCGGCAGCAACACCATCGAGGGCGCCAACTCGCAGGCGGTGGGCGATACCAACCAGATCCTCGGCGCCACCTCGACGGCCTCCTCCGCCGTCGGCACCGAGAACTCGGTCACCGGCGCCTCCTCGCAGGCCTTCGGCGATACCAACACCATCAGCGGAAACCAGTCGACCGCCCTGGGGTTCTCGAACGAGGTGACCGGGGTGAATTCGCTGGCCGTTGGCGATTTCAACACGGTAAGCGGCGACAAATCCACAGCGGTCGGCGGCGGCAACAACACCATCGATGGCGACAATTCACAGGCGGTAGGCGAAAGCAACACGGTCACCGGCAGCCAGTCGACCGCAATGGGTTTCCTGAACGCGGTGACGGGGGATTACTCGCAGGTTTTCGGCTCGCAAAACTCGGTCTCGGGAGATTTTTCGCAGGTTTTCGGCTCGCAAAGCTCGGTCTCAGCGGATTACTCGACGGCGATCGGCTACAACGCGATGGTTAGCGGAAACAACTCGCAGGCGTTCGGCAGCGGTGCACTGGTGAGCGGTTTCGCCGGCGCCACGGCGATCGGCACCAGCGCCACGGTGACGCGAAACAACCAGATCATGCTGGGCACAGCAGGCACCGACATTACCGGGCCAAGCATCCTGCAATCCAGCAGCACCTATGCGGGCGTTGTGGTTGTCGAAAGCGACGGAACGCTCAGAAGCACTTCCTCGCTCAAGATCGACACGCTTGAAGTGGGCGATCTGATCGTCACCGGAACGGCAGACCTGCCGGGCGGTTCGGGTGGCACCGGTGGCGGAGCGATCGATACCGGCGGTGGCGATGTCGATACCGACGGCGGTGACGTCAACACAGGTGGCGGAGGTGTCGACACGGGCGGAGGCGGAGTCGGTACGGATGGCGGCGATGTCGATACCGGCGGCGGAAACGTCGACACAGGTGGCGGAAACGTCGGCACGGATGGCGGCGATGTCGATACCGGCGGTGGAAACGTCAGCACCGGCGGTGGCGGAATCGATACCGACGGCGGCGATATCAACGGCGGTGGTGGCGTCTTTACCGGTGGTGTCGATATCTCAGGGCCGACGACGATCAACAACAACCTTCATGTCGACAGCGGCGATTCCACCTTCGATGTCAACAATTCGAGCATGAACTTCTCGGTCGACAAGGGATCGAACAGCAGCCGCTTCAACGTGAGTTCGACAACGATTCGTCTCGAACAGAACGGCAGCGGATTCTCGACCGGCGGCGGGCATACCACCTTGTCGGGGGCCAAATCGACTACGATCACCGGCGGCAGTTCGAGCATCCGGCTGTCAGATGATGGAATCGACTTCTCGGGTTCGGACGGCGGCCCGGTACGTCTGACCGGCATCGCCGACGGCAAGGCCCCGACCGATGCCGTCAACGTCCGGCAGCTTCGCGCCGTGGAGTCCAAGCTGAGCGGCGGCGTCGCCTCGGCAATGGCAATGTCGCAAATCCCGACGATCGAGCAGGGAGACAACTATGCGTTCGGCGCCGCATTCGGTACCTTCAACGGAGAAGAGGCGTTTGCCGTGGGCGGAACCCTCAGGCTCGACGGCAATACGCGGGTGCGCGGTGCGGTGAGCCATTCGGAAGCCGGAGGAACAGGTGCGGCTATCGGTATCGGTTGGTCCTGGTAGGGACGGGCGGACAGGCCGCATTCGGCGGGCCGTCCGGAAGATGTGCAGGGCAGGGCGTTCGCCGGTCGCGGCCGCCCTGCTGGGCATTACGGCGCTTGGCGCAGAAGCCCAGGACGACGGAAAAATCGTCAATGTCAGGAACGCCGGGGCATTTGCCTGCGAAGATGTCATCAAGATCGTCGAAGGACCCGAACTGCAACTGGAAAAGACCGCATTCATGCAATGGACCGCTGCCTATGTAACGGCGGCATCGCGGTCCAATTCCCTGATCGATGTCTTCCCGATCGGCGACACCTGGGAACTGGTCCGGATGACCCGGCTGGTATGTTACGAGAACAAGTCCTTCGAATACGAACTGGCGCTTCGCATCGCCATCGGGCGCCTCAGGCCGTTCTGGATCAGCGACCGGCCCGATATCCTGACCCTCGGCGATCCCAACGGGCGGGAGATTCAGTTCTATGTCGAGGCGGTGCCGGCGTTGCAGCGGGCATTGAAGGACAAGGGCGCCGTGGTGCTTGCCGATGGCAAGTTCGGCAATCAGACCGGCCGCGCCATCCACGACATGAACGCCGCACGGGGGTATGAGCCCTGGAGCACGCCCGATGGCGATCTGCTGTATCATTTGACCAGATGAACCATCGCGCCCTGCCTGCCGCCGGCGGGAAGATGCTTGAACTGGGTTGCGACAGGTGGCATATTATTGACGACACCTGTCACAGGAGGCGGCATGGCACTCGATCAGGCTTATCAGGACACCGCGGTTGTACGTGCGTTCGAGAATCTCGGCGGTACGGCTGTGTTCCACAGGGCGATCCGTGATCGGATGGAGGCGCACGATCTGCTCATGTCCGGCGTTCCGTCGCAGGCGCTGGTCTATCTGTGGTCGTCGCTCGACAGGTCGGTCGAAGCGGATTCGCTCGAAAAACTGCTGGGTGTCAGCCTGCGCACCATCCAGCGCTTCCGGAAATCCGAACGGCTTCTGGACATGGATCAGGGCAACCAGGCATGGACTGTGGCCGAGGTGCTCGGCCGCGCCGAAAGCATCCTTGGCACGCGCGCGGCGGCCGAGGGCTGGCTTGAAAAGCCGGCCATGGCGCTCAACCGGCGCAGGCCCGTCGACCTTCTCGCAACCCGCGCCGGAACGAAACTGGTCGAGGATTATCTGACCCAGCTCGATTACGGGGTTTACGTTTGATCGCCATCCTCCCGCCCGAACCGGGCGACGGATTCTGCGTGTGGCGGCTGGACCGCAGGGTGCACGCCGCCACCTGGAACAGCGGCGAGGGCGCCTTCCGCGCCGGCGGCAGGTGGAACAGCCGGGGTGTGCGGGCGGTCTATACCTCGCTCGACGCGGCGACGGCGATCGTCGAGGTCGCCGTGCACAAGGGATTCGACGAACTGGATATCGAGCCGCACACCGTCACCCGGGCGCAACTGCACCTGCAAACCTCTCTCACGGTGGTGCTGCCGGCCGATATCCCCAACGCCAACTGGCTGGTCCCCGGCACACCCACGGCCGGACAGAAGCGTTTCGGCGATGACCTGCTCGCGGCGCACGGCGCCTTTCTGATCCCCAGCGTGGTATCGCGGCATAGCTGGAACATGGTGATCGACGCTTCGGCGCTGCCGGGTATGGTCGCGCAGGTCGAACAGGAACCTCTCGCCATCGACCCGCGTCTGGCAAGCGGCACTGGATGACACGCGCCGCCGATTGGCTCAGGAAGATCACCGCCGCCCTGGTCGGGCAACAGACCGCCACCAGCGGCCCGCCGGGCAGGCGGACATCGCGACGGAAATCTGCATGCCCGGCGAATTAACCGGTTCAACCCCGGCGGTCGTCTGCTATCCTGTATTCCCGGCCCCGCCACAAGAGCCGGCATCAGGTTCATGAGCCACCCTGGGAAGCGAATGATGAAACTGACCGTGAACGGCGTGGAGCACGAAGTGGATGTCGAGGACGACATGCCGCTGCTTTGGGTTCTCCGCGACGAGTTGAAGATCACCGGTGTGAAATACGGCTGCGGCATCGCGCAATGCGGCGCCTGTACGGTGAACATGGATGGCAGCGTGGTCCGGTCGTGCCAGATACCGGCCGCCGATGCCGACGGAAGCGAGGTCGTGACCATCGAGGGGCTTGGCACAGCCGCGGCGCTGAACGCTGTGCAGCGGGCTTGGATCGACCATCAGGTGGCCCAGTGCGGCTATTGCCAGTCGGGCCAGATCATGCAGGCGGCCTATCTGCTCGATACGATCGACACGCCCACCGACGAGGACATCGACCGGTTCATGTCCAGCAATCTCTGCCGCTGCGGCACCTATCCGCGCATCCGCGCCGCGATCCACAGTGCCGCGCAGAAGATGAGGGAGGCCTGAGCGATGAGCAAAGTGGCAACCTTCACCCGCCGGGCCTTTCTCGTCGGCTCCGTCGCGGTTGCCGGTGGAATTGCCTTCGGGACCTATCTGGCGCGGCGGCAGCTGCCCAATCCGCTGCTGGACAACCTGGAACCCGGCAGCACCGCGCTGACGCCCTATGTGTTGATCGACGCGAACGGGGTGACACTGATCACCCCGCAGGCCGATGTGGGGCAGGGGGTCACCTCGGTTCAGGCGATGCTGCTTGCCGAGGAACTCGATGTGAACCTCGAAGACATCCGCACCGATCCCGGCATGCCCTCGGCCGCCTACTGGAACACGGCGCTGGCGGTCGAGGCGGCCGCCTTCGTCGTGCCGGAAGACGGCATATTGCAGGATATCGTCCGGACGGTGGCCGGTTCGGGCATGAAGATCATGGGCATGCAGATGACCGGCGGGTCGAGCACGGTGGCCGACGCTTTCGTCAAGCTGCGCGCGGCAGGTGCCACGGCGCGGGAAACGCTGAAAGCCGCCGCGGCGAAGAACACCGGAATACGGGTGGAGGACCTCGGGACCGATGCGGGCGCCGTCATCCTCCCCGATGGCAGCAGGCTGTCCTACGTGTCGCTCGCAACCGATGCGGCGGGCATTCCGCCGGTTCAGGACGTACCCCTGCGCGATCCGTCGCAGTGGCGCTATATCGGCAAGCCGGTGAAACGCATCGACATGGTGGCAAAATGCACCGGCACGCTGCGCTACACGATAGATCTCGAAATCGACGGCATGGTGCATGCCGCCATTCTGCTCAACCCGGCCCAGGGCGGCGGGATCGCCGGCTTCGATGCCGGCGAGGCGCTGAAGATGCGCGGCGTTTCGGCGGTGCTGCCGGTGACCGGCGGTGTCGCCGTCATTGCCGACAATACATGGCGCGCATTTCGCGCCGCCGGGGCGATCCGGGCGGAGTGGGAGAAAAACGCCATGCCCGCCACGATGGAGGGGCACTGGCAGGTATTGTCCGACAGTTTCTCGGACGAACGCCTCGACAGCCGGAAGCGCGACGATGGCGATGTGGAGGCCGCGCTGGCGTCGGGCGAGATCGTCGAAGCGGAATATCGCGCGCCCTATCTCGCCCATGCCCCGCTCGAACCGCTCTGCGCCATCGTCCGGGTCGACGACAACGCCGCCGAGATCTGGACCGGAACGCAGATCCCGCGTTTCAACCAGACCAATGTCGCGCGTATCGCCGGCATTCCGGCAAAAAATGTGCGGGTTCACGCGCAGATGGTCGGCGGAAGCTTCGGGCACCGGCTGGAGGACGAGGTGGTGAAATACGCCACCGAGATCGCCGTGCAGATGAAGGGAACGCCGGTCAAGCTGACCTATTCGCGCGAGGACGATATGATGCACGACTTCCCGCGCCAGATTGCCATGGCGCGGATGCGCGGCAAGGTTGTCGATGGCCGGGTCGACACGATGGACCTGGGTATCGCGATGCCGTCGGTCGTCTCGTCGCAGATGAGCCGGCAGGGGATGGGCGGGCTTGGCCCGGACAGCGAGATCGTGGCCGGCGCCTGGAATGCCCCCTTCGCGATTCCCAACCACCGGGTGACGGGCTACCGCGCCCGGCCGCTGGCACCGATCTCGTCCTGGCGCTCGGTCGGCGCCTCGTCCAACGGTTTTCTAGCCAATGCCGCGCTGGACGAACTGATCCACGCCGCCGGCGCCGATCCGCTCGAAGAGCGGCTGCGGCTGTGCAACGACGATCTGGCGCGCGGAGTGCTGGAAGCGGTGCGCGACATGTCGGACTGGTCGACCCCGCCGGGCGAGGGCAAGGGGCGCGGCGTTGCCCTGACCAACAGTTTCGGCGTGGACTGCGCCGAGGTGATCGAAGTCACCGCGACCGATCGCGGTATCACCATCGACAAGGTCTGGGTTGCCGCCGAGGTCGGAACCGTCGTCGACCCGGAGAATTTCGAAAACCTCGTTCAGGGCGGCGTGATCTTCGGACTGGCTCACGCGATGAACTGCGAGATCACCTACGAGGGCGGGATCGTCCGGCAAACCAATTTCCATGCCTTCGAGGGGATGCGGATCTATCAGTGCCCCGAAATCACCGTGCGCGGGCTGGAGAACGGCAACCGGGTCAGGGGGATCGGCGAGCCGCCGGTACCGCCTGCCGCCCCGGCGCTTGCCGGTGCCATCTTCGCCGCAACGGGTATTCGCCTGCGCGAGATGCCTTTCAACAAGTTCGTCGATTTCGCCTGAGGCCCGCCATGTCACGACTTCCGGTCTTCGTCGTCCTCGTGCTGGCCGCTCCGGTCTTCGCGCAGAACGTTCCGCCGCCGCCGCTTCAGCAACCCGTCACGGTCGCGTCGCCGCCGATCGCCGAACCTCCCGCCCCGGCGGCGGCGGTCAGCCGCGAGGAGGGGCTCGGCGCATGGGCGCGCATCTACGAGGTGGCCTCGCATCCGCGCTGCCAGAACTGCCATGTCGGGGCAGACAACATCCCGATGTGGTCGGGGCCGACCTATGGCCGCAGCCGTCCGCACGGCATGCACATCTCCGCCGGCGAAAGCCGCATCGGGGCCGAATATGTGCCGTGCGGCGCCTGTCATGCCCAGCTTGTCGAGGGCGCAGGGCAGGCGCCACACATGGCGCCGCAGGTTGCCACCTACTGGCAGCTCGCCCCGGTCGAGGCGGCATGGTTCGGCAAATCCTCGGCCGAAGTTTGCGCCCAGCTTTCGGACACCGACCTGAACGGCGGTCGCGACCAGAACGATCTGGCCGAATATCTGCGTGACGACGCAGTATCGGGCGGCATGACGCAATGGGGCTGGAATCCGGGCGGCGGGCGCGAGCCGGCGCCCTACAGCCTCGAGGAATTCGCCAACGACATTCTCGCCTGGGGAGCCGCCGGCTTCCCCTGCGCCGAAGGCTGAGGAGGAGACGATGGAATTCGGAAGCCTGCGCCTCGGGGCAATGTTCATGCTCTTCGCTGCGGCGATTCACCTGCTGATCGCCATCCTCGGCGGCGGCATGCGCGAGGCGCCGTATATCGTTGCCGCACTGATTATCGCGGCCGGCCTGTCGCGCGGATGGCGCTGGTTCGGCTGGCTTGCGCTGATGGTGCTGATCGTTGTCGTGGCGGTCGTTCTGGCGCGCATCGGTACCTCGCTCGCTCAGGACGCGCTGCGGTACATCGCCGCGATCCTCGATCTGCTTGCCATCGGCACGATCTTCGTCGCCCTGTGGCGTCCCCGACCGGAGGCCGCCACCGATTAGCCGCGAGCGCCTTCGCGACCGTAACGGCGGGGTGGCGCGTCCCCGTTGCCCAATTCGTCGCGCCATCCATGGCTTTTGGCCAGCTTCAGGCAATCGGCGGCGGGCATGAGCGCGCTGTATGTGTCGACCGAGCGCAGGGAGGCGGCGGCGGAGGCATGCGCGAGTTGCAGGCAGTCGCGGACCGGGCGCCGGTGCTGATAGGCGCAGAAGAAGCCCGCCGCAAAGGCATCGCCCGCGCCGTTCGTTCCGGCCACCTTGCCGGCGGGAAAGTCAACCGAAGCGTGGGTATGAACCGTGCCGTCCCGCAACACGGCGACGGCCCCGGCGGGAAAATGCGACACGACCGTTTCCATCGACCCCCGCCGCAGCACCTCGTGCGCGGCCTCGACCACCCGCGATACGGATGTCTCGCCGCCGTCGATGGTCCGGACATCGGCCAGCGCGCCGATCTCGTAATCGTTGACCACCAGAAAATCGAGGTACGGCAGGCAGGGAAGGATGATGCGCCGCAGATCGTCGCGCGGGATGCTCATCACCTCCAGATTGGTCTTCAGCCCGGCGGCGCGGGCCTTTCGCAGCACATTGACCCAGCCGTTCGGATCGCCCTTCCACGGGGCGTCGAGCAGCGCGTGGGTGCCCGGAATGCCCAGATGCAGCAGCCAGGCGGTACAGCCGGAAAAATCGAAATGGTCCGGCGAAAGCGAGTCGCTGGCATCCGCCTCGAACAGATGCGTGCGCTTGCCATTCTCGAGCGAGGTGAAGGCCATGGTCCGGTGGGTGGCAAGCGCCGGATCGACGGTAAAGCGCGACGCGTCGATACCGTGCTCCCTTGCGATCCCGGTCAGCAGGTGCCCATCGGCATCGTCGCCGCACAGCGCGATGGTCGCGACCGGCGTGCCGGGATCGAGCCGCCGCATGTCGACGGCAAAGTTGCAGCCCGAGCCGCCGCCCTTGGCATCGACCGACAATATCCGGGTCGAGCTTTCCTCGTCCGGCCAGCGGGCCACGGTCATGTTGTAGTCCACGCACCACGTCCCGCCGGTGATGAAACCGCTGCGCCCGTCCTGCATGTGCCAGCCCCCTCGTTGTTTTCAGCCCGGAACGGCAGTGGCGCCGGCACCGGCGCCACACACGGTCGTCAGGCGGCGGCCTTCAGTACCTGCTCGGTTATTGCGATATCCTCGTCGAGCGGGCGGGTCGGCGTGATGCCCTTGGCCGCCAGCGCGGCATGATAGGTCCGCACCGCCTCTTCCGAATCCATCTCGCGGTCGGCCACGGCGCGCATCATCCGCACCATTTCCTTCGGATCGTCGGCAAGGTTGATCTTGCGCCCGAACAGCGCCACCCGCGCGCCGTAGCGCTCGATCTGGGCGATCAGTTCCAGACAATCGCGCGTCGTGCCCGCGCCGCCGCCCAGCACCCCCACCACAACCGACGGGTCATAGCCGGCCAGTTCCTCCAGCGCGGCCGGCCCGTTATAGGCGACCTTGAGGAATTCAGGCCGCTCGCGGCTGGTCAGCCCGGCCAGCGCGCGCATCAGCGCGTCATTGACATAGGCGGGGATATCCCCGGGCGGGATACCGCTGTCGACGTTGGGATTGAACACTTCGAGGAAGTAGCGGAAATCGTGCGCCTGCGCGTCTTCGCGGAATGCGGCGAAATGTTCGAGCGACAGGTAATCCCAGTCGATGTCGTTGTTGAAGGTGATCGAATAAAGCCCCAGATCGCAGCCCAGCCGCCTGGCCTCGGACAGGTTTGCGCTGCGGAAGGGGCGCGAGGGGTGCGAAACGTAATTCGCGCCCCGGAACACCCAGACATCGGTGGTGTCGTTGGCGCGGATCGCCGGTGTGACGCGGCTGGTGGTATAGACGCCGCGCGCATTCAGCGCCTCGAGGTTCGACACCGAGGTCAGCATGATATCGACCACATCCTGCTCGACGATCCCCTGAACCTGGTCGAGAAATTCGGGCCGGGTGCGGAAGCGCGCGGCCGTTCCGTCGGCCATCCGGTGCGGTCCGCACGCGGTGATCGATGGCCCCATGTCGCCGTCCTTGGCGTCGGCGATGATGAAATCGCCTGCGCTGTAGTTGCCGGCGCGGATACGCGCGAGCTTCTCATCGAGTCTGAGCATCTTCTACTCCTTGGAAGGTCTGTTTCAGGGAACCGCATCCCGTTCGGGCGGGGGCATGGCGCCAGTCATGATCGCAACCGCGTCGGACATCGAGATGTCGCCCGGCCGCACCTGCGCGATGCGCCGGCCCAGCCGGTGAATATGCACGCGGTCGGCGATCTCGAACACATGCGGCATGTTGTGGCTGATCAGCACCACGGCGATGCCCCGGTCGCGCACGTCGCGGATCAGGTCGAGCACGCGGGCGCTTTCCCTGACGCCAAGCGCCGCCGTCGGCTCGTCAAGGATCACCACCTTCGAGCCGAAGGCGCAGGCGCGCGCCACCGCAACGCCCTGCCGCTGGCCGCCCGACAGCGTTTCGACCACCTGGTCGATATTCTGGATCGTCATCAGCCCCAGGTCCGACAGGTGCCGGCGGGCCTCCTGCCGCATCCGCCCCCGGTCGAGCGCGCGGAAGAACCTGCCGCGCACCCCCGGCTGGCGGTATTCGCGGCCGAGGAACATGTTGTCGACGATGGTCAGCGAGGGCGCCATGGCAAGCGTCTGGAAAACGGTTTCGATCCCGCTCGTTCGTGCCTCCATCGGGTTGCGGAAGGTAACTTCCCGGCCGTTCAGCCAGATCGCTCCCGCATCTGGCCGCAGCGCGCCGACAAGCGCGGCGATCATGGTCGACTTGCCGGCACCGTTATCGCCGATCACGGCGAGGATCTCGTTCGGATAGAGATCGAAATCGGCATCCTCGATCGCCACCACCCGGCCGAAGGATTTCTTCAGCCCGCGTGCCGCCAGAACCGGCGCCGCGCTGGCGCGGGGATCGGGATAGGCCCGCTGGTTGGTGATGATGGTATCGGTCCTCAATTCGAGATCCTCCGCAGCCACTGGTCGATCGAGACCGCGATAATGATCAGGAAACCGATGGTGAACTCCTGCCACAGCACGTCGAGCCCGGCCAGCGCCAGGCCGTTGCGGAAAAAACCGACGATCAGCGCCCCGATCAGCGTGCCGACAACCGAGCCGCGCCCGCCGAACAGGCTGGTGCCGCTGATCACCACGGCGGTGATGCTGTCGAGGTTGGCATTCATCATGCCCAGCGGGCTGACCGCACCGACCCGCCCGATCAGCAGCCACCCGGCAAGGCCACAGATGACGCCCGCAATCAGGTAGACGCTGAACAGCACCCGCGATGTGTTGATCCCGGCAAGGCGCGCCGCCTCGGGATCGTCGCCCACCGCATAGATATGGCGGCCATAAGCGGTGCGGTTGAGAACATACCACAGCACCGCAGCCAGCAGCAGCATGAGCATGGAGCCGATTGTGATCCGCGCCGCGCCGAACTGCATGGCCGTGCCGGTCCATTGCAGGATCGGCGCCACCGCCTCGATCTCCTGCTGACGGATGGTCTGGCCGCGCGACCAGAGCTGGACCAGCGCGTTGAAGATACTCCAGGTTCCCAGCGTCACGATGAACGGAGGCAGCCGGATCGCGGTGACGAAAAAGCCGTTCAATGCCCCGCAGAGCGCACCGACACCGATGCCGGCAGCAAGTGCAAGCTCGGGCGGCAGGCCGGTATCAATGGCGATCCGGCCCATGGCGATGGAACTGAGAACCGTGATCGCGCCGACCGACAGGTCGATGCCGGCGGTCAGGATGATAAGGGTTTGCGCCAGTGCGATGGTGCCGATGATCGTGACCTGCTGCAACACCAGCGACAGGTTGAACGGATGAAAAAACCGGCTTCCCACAACCAGCGAAAACACAATCAGCCCGAGTATCAGCACCGACAGCGGAATGATCGTCGGATTGCCGTGCAGCACGGCGACAAACCGCTGCATCGCGGTGCCCCGGGGCGACGAAAGCGGCGAGGTATCGTGGCTCGACATGGCTCCTCCCTGTCGGCGGTCAGATGCCCCGCGCCGCGCCGTTGCCGGCACGGGGCGCGCGGGCGGTGTCAGCCCCAGCAGAGCGCCATGGCTTCGTCGCTGGTGATCGAGTCGAGCCCTTCGACAGGCTTGTCAGTCACCAGTGTCACGCCGGTATTGTAGAAATCGCGCCCTTCGGTGGGCGCGGGCATGACCCCGTCGTTGACGTAGTTGAAAACCGCCTCCACGCCGAGCGAGGCCATCAGCAGCGGGAACTGCATCGAAGTTGCGCCGATCACCCCGTCCTTGACATTGGCGACACCGGGGCACCCCCCGTCGACCGAGGTGACCAGAACGCTGCCGTCCGCCTTGCCGGCCGCCTTCAGCGCTTCCCATGCACCGGCTGCGGTGGGCTCGTTGATGGTATAGACGACATTGACCTCGAAATCCTTCTGCAGCAGCGTCTCCATCCCCTGGCGGCCGCCAACCTCCGAGCCGTTGCCCATCTCATGCCCGACGATACGCGGATCGTCCTCGTCGTCGCGGCGGGTCGGCTCCTTGATGTCGATCCCGAAGCCGTCCATGAAACCCTGATCGCGGGCGACATCGACCGTCGGCTGGGTTTCGTGGGCGTCGATGAAGGCGACATGCGCCACTTTCGCCGCCTCCTCGCCAAGTGTCTTGCGCGCCCATTCGCCGATCATCTGCCCGGCAAGGAAGTTGTCGGTGGCAAAGGTTGCGTCGGCCGCATCCGCCGGCTCCAGCGGCGTGTCGAGCGCGATCACCAGAATGCCCGCGTCACGCGCCTTCTGTACTGTCGGAACGATCGCCTTGGTATCGCTCGCCAGCAGCAGTATGCCGTCGGCCCCGGCCGAAATCAGGTTCTCGATGGCAGTGATCTGCGTATCGTTGTCGCCATCGTATTTGCCGGCGAATGCCTGGAACTTGATGCCAAGCTCTTCGGCCTTGGCGGCGGCACCTTCGCGCATCTTGACGAAGAACGGGTTGGTATCGGTCTTGGTGATAAGCCCGACGAGGATTTCATCGTCCTGTGCGCTGGCACCTGTGGTCGCCAGTGCTATCGCCGCCGTCGAGGCCGCAAGGCAAAGCCAGTTCTTGCGCATCGTGTTTCCTCCCAGATAACGCATCTCCTCCGTTCTCCAAGATGAGCAAGGAGTACCCACTTATGTCAAGAATTTTCGTTGTATCCCATACTTTTGTATCATATCATACAAAAGTATGTACCGCCAGAAGTGAGTCAACTCCTTGAATAAAATGGATTCATTCTCCGGAAAAATCATCTACCGCCTGCTGAGCGGCGGCGGCCCCCGTACCAGCAGCGAGATCGAATCGCTTACCGGGACCTCGCGCGTCACTGTCGCCCGGCGGCTCGGAGCGCTGACGGATTCGGGGCTGATCCGCGAATCCGGGCACGCGGAACCGGTCGGCGGACGCCCGGCACGGACCTTTGCGATCGACCCCGGGTACCGGAACCTGATCGGGATCGACATTGGCGAGCGGATGGCCCGTATCTGCCTGTTCGACCTGGCGCTGGGGCATCTCGGCGACAGGCTGGTGCCGCTCGACCTGACGCAACCGCCCGACACGACGATGAAGCGGCTTCTGGCGCAGGCGGCGGCCCTGGCCGAAAGCCCCGCCGCCACCGCGCCCGTCGCCGCATATGGCATCGGGCTCCCGGCGCCGGTCGACCAGAAGTGCGGCAGGGTCGCGGCCCCGTCGATCATGTACGGCTGGGAGCGGTTCGACCTGCGGGACTGGCTTGGCGAACGGCTCGACATACCCGTCGCGCTGGACAACGACGTGAACCTGATGTGCCAGGCCGAGCACCGGCTGCACTGGCCCGATTGCCGGAACATGGTCTTCATCAAGGCGGGCACCGGAATCGGCTGCGGCATCATCAATGACGGCCGACTGGTGCGCGGGGCGGGCGGGGCCTCGGGCGATATCGGCCACATCCAGCATGCGGACCCGCCCCATCACCTGTGCCGATGCGGCAAGCTGGGCTGTATCGAGGCCCACGCCGGCGGCTGGGCCGTTGCCCGCGACCTGACGGCACTGGGGCTGAAGGCAACGGATGCCCGCGACGTGATGGAGCATTACGCGCGCGGCGAGCCGGAATGCCGCAAGGCGATCAACCGGAGCAGCCGTATCATCGGCACCGCCGCCGCCGATCTGGTTGCCATCCTGAACCCCGAGGTGATCGTTCTCGGCGGCAGGCTGGCCACGGCGGGCGAGGCAATGCTCGCCGGCATCCGCGAGCGGGTCTATCAGCGCTGCCTGCCGCTGGCGACCGAGAAACTTCGCATTGCAACCGCGCGGTGCGACGAACGGCTGGGCGCCGCCGGCGCGGCCATGCTGGCGATGGATGCAGCGATCTCGGGAGACGGCTGGCTCAGCTTCGCCGCGCCCTGAGCGTTCGGGAACGGGACAACCGGTCGGACAGGTTCACAATCCGGCGCCGATCAGCCGGACAGCCCCTGTGCCTTGATGATCCGGTAGAGGTTGCGCTCGGAAATACCCAGTGCCGCGGCGATACGCTGCCGGTTGCCGTCGAAACGGTCGATCAGCAGCGCGATATAGCTGTCGCGCATCTGGTCCAGCGTCGGCGGGTCGGCGAAGCGAAGCGCCACCGCGCTGCCGTGCACCTCGCTGACCGGGCGCGGGCCGAGCCCGAGATGCTGGGCGGAAATCTCGGTCTGGCCAACCGACATCATGACGCTGCGATCGACCGCGTTGGCAAGTTCGCGAACGTTTCCCGGCCAGTCGTAGGCGTGCAGCGCCGCCAGCGCATCGGGGGCGAAGTGCTTTTCAACCCCGCGCTGGAAACTGCGGTTCTCCAGCAGAAATTCGGCCAGCATCTCCAGATCGCCGGCGCGTTCGCGCAGCGGGGGCAGGTGCAGGGTGAAGCCCGACAGGCGATAGTAGAGCTGCGGCCGGAAATGGCCCTGCTGGGCGGCCGTCTCCAGATCGGCGGCGCTGGCCGCGATGATCCGCGCACTGGCCTGTATTTCGGCGATCGAGCCGTGCGGGCGGTAGCTGCCCTGTTCCAGAAGCCCCAGCAGGCGCCCCTGCAGCGATCCCGAAAGCTTGTCGACATCGTTGAGAAAGATCGTTCCGTTGTCGGCGGCGGCAAACAGACCCTCGATCAGCCGGCCGTCGCGGACCTTGCCGAAAAGCTCGGATTCCAGCATCTCGGGGTCGCATTCAACCGCCACGAACCGCCCGTTGGCGCGCGGGCTCTGCGCATGAATGGCCGAGGCGGTAACCCCCTTGCCGGTGCCCCCCTCGCCAAGGATCAGAACCGGCGAATCCGATGCCGCGAGCAACCGCGCCATGTTGCGCAACTCGACGATTCCGGGGCATTCGCCGATCAGTTCCACCCGCTTGCTGCGCTGTGCCTCGGCCCGCCAGAATTCGAGATCGCGCCGCAGGGCGGCGGTCTCGAATACCTTGGAAAGTGCGATTTCGAGCCCGTCGCCCGAAATGGGTTTCACCAGATATTCGCTGGCACCGTTCTTGACCGCGTTGACCGCCTGATCGATCGAGCCAAAGGCCGTCAGCACGATGACCGGACAGTATTCGCGCAGTTCGGGCAGAAACGACAACCCGTCGCAATCGGGCAGCCGCACATCCAGAAGCGCCGCGTCCGGGGCGAAACTGGTCAGCAATTCCAGCGCCTCGCCGCGCGAGCGGACGCCGGTCGGCCGGTAGCCGAGATCCTCCAGCTGATCGCAGATCAGGTGATTCAGGGTACGGTCGTCCTCGACCACAAGAACGGTACGGGCGATTGGCGTATTCATGAGATTCCATCGGGATCGGGAAAGGACAGAACGAAGCAGGCGCCCTGACCGGGCGTGCTGCGCACCGCGATGGTGACACCGGATCGCTTGGCGATCGCGCTGGTGATGGCGAGGCCAAGCCCGCGGCCGGTCGAATCGTCGGCACGCCGCGACCAGAAGGGCATGAAGATATCCTGTTGATGCTCGGGCGCGATACCGACCCCGGTATCCTCGATTTCCAGCATCACGCGCCCCGGTTGCCGGTAGCCCCGCAACCTGAGCCGCCCGCCCTCGGGCATGGCGTGAAAAGCGTTCATCACCAGATTGGTCACCGCCATCCGCAGATCGGATTCGGCGATCAGGACCCGCAGGTCGCGGGGAATGTCCGTCACCACCTCGACATCCGCCATGTCCGCCTGATAGGACAGCAGCCGCACGACGCCGGAGATGGCATCGGACAGGCCGACAAGCTGGGATTTTCCGTCGGTCGGGCTGCCAAGCTGCAACAGGTGATCGGTGATTTCAAGGCATTTGCCGATCTCGTCACGCATCAGGCCGAAATACCTGCGCGCCCGGTCCGAACGGCCATTCTCCATGTCGCGGTTGAGCGCCGTCAGCGCCAGTTCGATCGAACTGAGCGGGTTGTGGATTTCATGCGCGACCCCGGTCGCCAGCAGGCCGATCTCGGCCAGCCGCTGCGATTGCGAGATCCGGGTCTGTTCGTCCAGATCGCGGATCGCCTCGACAACGCTGTCGTCCATCGCCGCCGCCGAAACCTCGACCGCCATCTGCCGCGTCGCCGACAGGCGGTGCATGTCGCGAAAGGTCAGGCGCCGCGCACCCTTTGCCATTTCGACGACCGGGCAGGTCACCATGGTATAGGGGCAGGGCGTGTCGCGGCCGTGGGAAGACTTGTAGCAGAACTCTCCCACGATCTCGGACAGCGGCTTGCGGGTCTGTAGCTCGTAGGCGGTGTTGGCGCGCCGGATGCGGAAATCCGGGCCGATGACGCGAATGCCATCGGGGATGGCATCGATCAGCGCCTGCGACATGCGCTCGGCCCGCATCAGGGCCGCCTGCGAGCGTTCGGTGTTCTCGGCCATCCGGTTGAAGCTCTGGCCAAGGGTGGCTATTTCGTCGCGCCCGCGCGGGGCGACGCGCACCGACAGATCGCCGTTCGCCATCGCCTCGGCGGCGTTCGCCAGATCGGCAACAGGATCGACCACGATCCTGCGCAGCCCGAGCGCCAGCGCGACCGAAGCCGCCAGTGTCGCCACCCCCCCCAGCACGACCAGGCCCCCGGCGCTGATCAGCGCCTCGTTGCGCAGATCGCCGGTGACATGATCGACCACCAGGATGCCGTTAACCGGGTGTTCGTCCGCCGGCCCGTGGCAGACCGAACAGCGCGGCTGGTTGGGCACCGGGCGGATGGCTCGGGTGACACCGCCCGGCAGGTCGTCGCCGCCGCCCGGCGCAAGCACCTTGCCGATCTGGGCGGGATCCGACGCAAAGCGGACTTCGTAGGCGGGATCGAGGATCATTACCTGATGGATCATCGGATCGTCGCCCAGATCGTGGACGATCCCGGTCAGTCCCGGAATGTCGCGCTTGAGCATCGCGTTTTCCAGCGCGGCCTGCAAAAGCCCGCCGACAAGCTGTGCCGAACGCTCCTGCGCCGCCGAAAGACGCTGGTAATAGAGCCCCACGACCAGCGCGAGCAGCACCGAGGACACCACGAAAAGCGTCGCGCCCAGCAGCACGATCAGCCGCAGCCAGACACGATCCGCGATTCGCGCCCGCAGGCGCTCCAGCACCTTCACGGCAGAACCTGAAACAGCTTTCGATGGTGGCCGGTACGGGCGCAGACCGGGCACAGCCCGTCAGCGGCAAGCGTCCCGGAGGCGGGCACATGCACACCGATGCCGCAGGCGCGGCAGGTAAACTGCTCCAGCAAGACATCGGCCGGGGCGGCGGTCATCGCTTCAACCTCGATTGCATTGTCGGTGCAGACATCCTCACACAGCAAACATCCCGTGCAGCGCGCGGGATTGCAATGATACCGAATGCCGCCCCGCTCGTCCGCAACGGTGCTCAGCACGCCCTCGGGGCAAAGCCGGAGACAGGTGTCGCACCCGGTACAGGCCTGCGCGTCGATCACCGGAACAAAGGCAAATCTCCCGCCGCCCGTTTCCTGCAACCGCTCCAGCGCCGGCCGGGGCGCCTCATCGCCGCGCAGCGGTGCAGTCAGCGCCGCAAGCAGCGCGCGCCGGGCCGGAACCGGGCCGTCATCGGCACTCAGCATCCAGCGGCGCAGTTCCGCGATGCTGGCCGGTGCGACCTCGGGTGCGGTTCGTCCGTGCGCGGCCGCCAGCCCGGCAAGGTGCGCCGCCGTTTCGCCAAGACGGGACGCGGGCGCGTCGGGGCAGGTATCGCAATCACCGGTACCGCAGGCGATGCGGCGGATTCCGGCAAGCGCCCATCCGGCCAGATCGTTGATGCCATATCCGTGGATGCAGCCGCGTGCCGCCCGCCCCCCGGTCGCCGGATGCCGTGCGCAGACAGCGATCAGCGTGTCGCCCTCGCGCACGGGTTGCGGCGCATCGAGCCTGATCGCACGCGCGGGGCAGATTCCGGCGCAGGCACCGCAGCCCCGGCAGGCCGAACTGTCGAACTCTATGCCGTCCAGCCCCAGCGACAGCGCCCGGTGCGGGCAGGCATCGATGCAATCGGCGCAGCGCGCCATCGGAGTCAGGCCGTGAACGCAGGCCGCCCCGTCGATGACCGGGCGGGCGATGGTTCCGCCCGGTTTCACCAGCCGGCCTCGACCCCCGGAATGTAAAGCTCCTGATCCGGTGCCTTGGGATTGGGTTCGTCGCCGGGCAGGGGCGCGATATCGGGCTCCACCCCCGTCAGATCGGCCAGCAGATCGCGCAACGCCACCAGATAGGTCGCCAGAACGCCGCCCGTCGCCGCCAGAAGCCGGGTATTGCACCGCTCCCTCATCCGGCGTCCGAACTCCGGCACCCAGGGCAGCACATGCATGTCGAGAAAGCGCGCCGCATCATGCGCCGCCACCGCATCGCCCTGCGACAGAAGGAAATGCACGAACTGCAATTCATGCACCAGATGATCATCCGCCCGGGTGCGCCAGTCCGGCACCGACATGTCGTAATGCTCGTACCACTTGCGTACCGCGAACATCGGCTCCTGCCGTTCCAGACGTTCCTCGGTCATCCAGACCGAACCGTTGGGCGCCAGCCGGTAGCCGTGGGTCAGGAAACAATCGGCGAAATCGGCCGCCAGATCGTCCAGCGTGGCGGTGTCGGGCACATCGGGCAGGATATCGAGCGCGGCCTGCAACTCCTCTCCGTCCTCGCGCCCGGCGCCGACGGGCAGGATATCGGCGAACAACTCGCCTGCCCGCACTTCCCTGAGACCGGCGATCATTCCATCGTCGGCCTCGCGGTCAAGAAGGCGGATCAGAATACCGAGCCCGTCGGCCGAAACCGCCAGGGCAACGCGCCCGGTATCGTCAAGCGGCCTGATCGCCTCAGCCATCGACACGGCCCTTGCTGTGGGCGATGAAGCGGATCGACGGGTTGGTCAGTTCGGGGTCGGCCATGGTGCGCACCTGCCGCACGATATCGTCGGCCGGGCCCCGGGCCTTGGTATCGTAGGTGCCGCCGTCGATCTGGTCGAGCGGTCCCACATCCAGAACCCGCATCATGCAGGCGGCAACGCAATAGGGCTTGCGCCCTGCCTCCAGTTCGTCGATGCACATGTTGCACTTCTTGACCACGTTTTCGGCGGGGTCGAACTGCGGCGCGCCGAACGGGCAGGCGGCCTCGCATTTGCGGCAGCCGATACACAGCGTGCTGTCGATATCCACCACACCGTTATCGGCGCGCTTCCAGATCGCACCGGTCGGGCAGGCCGGAAGGCAGGCCGGCTCGGCGCAATGGTTGCAGGACATGTTGATCTTGAAGGCGAAGACCTCGGGAAAGGTGCCGCCCTCGATGTACTGAACGCGCCGGAACCGGGGGCCGGCCGCCAGCCCGTTCTTGTCCTTGCAGGCCATTTCGCAGGCACGGCACCCGATACAATCCACGTTGTTGTGGATGAACGCCATCTGCATTTCCGGCACCACGGGCGTGTAGCCCTCGCGCTTGATCCGCGCGGCGTTTTCCTTGATCCGGGCCTTGTCGATCATGTTTGTCATCTGTCCTGCCCCCTTACAGATCACGCCGGAAAACGTGGCTGCGCGCGGTCGAAAGCTGATCCCAGCCCGGTCGGTGGGCCAGATCGGTCTTGCGGATGTCGCAGAGCACGGTGTTGTAGGCGAAAGCCCCGGCGGGGCTGGGTTCGTCGAGGGTCAGGAAGTCGGGGTTGCCCGACAGGTCGTTCCCCTTGCCGTCCAGATCCATCCAGGCCCCTTCGTGCAGCACGGCAACGCCGGGCATGCAGCGCTCGGTTACATATACGGGCACCACGCAGGTCCCCCTGTCGTTGAAGACCTCGACGGTCTCGCCCATCTCGATCCCCAGCCGTTTCGCGTCGGAGGCGTTCATCGTCAGTTCCTGGCTGAACGTCTCGCGCAGCCACGGGATATTGTTGAAGATCGAGTGCGTCCGCCAGCGCGGGTGCGGCGAGATCAGATGGAAGGGAAAGTCCTTGGTCTTGGGGCTGATCAGGCTCTCCCATGGCTCGACCCATTTCGGGATCGCCGGGATCGGATAGCCGTACTGGGTTCTGGTCCAGTCGGTTATCGAGGCCAACTGGCCCGAAAAGATCTCGATCTTGCCCGAAGCGGTCTGGAAGGGCACGCCCTGTTCGATCTGGGCACGGAAGGCAACATGCGGCTCGTCGAAGACGAACTTGTAGACGCCGCGCTGCTTGAAGGTCGCCCAGTCGATATCCGCCCCCTGATGGTCGATCACATTGTGCCACCAGGCTTCGAGATAGGCCTCGTCCACCGCCGTCGGATCGTTGAAATAGTCACGCGATGCCCGCGGGTTGTATCCGGGGCCGAAACCGAGGCGATAGGCCAGTTCGGTAAACACCTGAAGATCGGTGCGGCTTTCGCCGAGCGGCTGGATGACCACCGGCCGGTGGATATAGTAATGCCCCTTGTACCACGGCAGGGCGACATCGTGCCGCTCGAAATGGGTGGCGATGGGCAGGAGAAAGTCGGCCCAGATGCCCGTCGGCGTGATGGTCGAATCCATGCACACCAACAGGCTTTCGCCTTCGCCGTAGCTGTCGAGCTTGCGGATCGCCTCGATTTCCTTGTTGATGTTGGTCAACTGGTTGAACCAGTCCGATCCCTGCCAGAATATCCCCCGGATATTCGGGATTACCCCGTCCAGATTGTCCTGGCGCGGCCAGAGGCCGATTTCCTCACGCTTGACCTCCGGGTAGTTCAGCACACAATGCGCCCAGCGGTCGGACTTGATCGAGGCATACCAGACGTTGGCATACTGGTCGTAGGGATAGGCGACCCCCTCGGCATGCCAGGCCTTGCCCACGCCCTCGGCGCAACCGCCGACGATGCCGATGTTGCCGGTCATCGCCTGAAGCGCGGCGGCCATGCGGTTGTACTGCTCGCCATAGGCGTTGCGGCCCGGCGCCCAGCTCGCCTTGAGCGCGGCAGGCTTGGTGGTTGCGTACATCTCGGCCAGCTTGCGGATATCGTCGGCGCTGACGCCGCAGATCTCGGCCGCCCACTCGGGCGTCTTCGGCGTGCCGTCCAGTTCGCCGAAGATGTATTCCCTGAAACTCTCCTGGCCCTGGGCCCATTCGGGCATCGTGCCCGGGTCCATGCCCTGCACGAAACGGTCGATGAAATCCTGATCGTGCCAGTTATTGTCCCAGATGTGATAGGCCATGCCGGCCATCATCGCGGCGTCGGTATTGGGCCGGATCGGGATCCACCACGCGTCATAGGCTGCGGCGCTGTCGGTATATTGCGGATCGACCAGCACGAACTTGCAACCGCGCTGCTTGGCCATGCGCAGATAATAGAACGTGTTGCCACCGTGGAAGGTGTAGGCCGGGTTCCAGCCCCACATGATCATCAGCTTGGTATGGGCATAGGCGTCGTCCTCGTTGCCGTCCTCGATCGTGCCATAGGTGATGCGGCTCGAAATGGTCGTTCCCTGATAGGACGGCACCGACCACGAGTTGGTGCGGCAGCCGAACATGCCGAGAAACCGCGCCAGCAGCCCTTCGATCTGGTCGGACTTGTGCAGGACGCCATAGGAGGCACCGGCATAGGACTGGTCGAGCAGCGCCGTCGGCCCGTAGGTGTTCTTGAGATAGACCATCCGTTCGGCGATTTCGGTCAGCGCCTCGTCCCAGGTGACGCGCTTGAACTTGCCCTCGCCGCGTTCGCCGACACGCTTCATCGGATAGAGCAGGCGCTCGGGGCTGTAGAGCCGCGAGCGGTAGGACCGGCCGCGAAGACAGGCGCGAAGCTGTGGCTTCTCCTCGGTATCGGTGCCATAGGCATCGCCCTGGTAGGTGCCGTTGTCGGTCGACAGGCGGACGATCACGTCGCCCTTCTTGTGGGCGACCAGCATGTGCCGGCTGCCGCAGTTGTGCGCGCACGAGGTAACGACCGTCTCAAGCTCGTCGTCGGTCGGGTAGGGCTCGTAGGCGAAGGCATGCGCCTTGCGCGGCAGGTTGCCGGCGACCAGCGCGGTCGCCGCGGTGGCACTGGCCGTCTGAAGGAACTGACGGCGTGTCGGGCTGAGGCTGCGGGCCCAGTTCGAGAGGCGGGATTGAAGTGTCATGTCGCGTTTCCTCAGTTCACCGGGCGGGCGTAGCGCGGATCGCTTTCCGTCGGACGGTCGGCGGCCCATTCAGGCATCTCGGGGTCCATTCCGGGCCACGGATGGCGCGGATAGGGATAGCTGATCCGGTACCAGGCACGGCCGCCATGGCAGCCATAGCAGGTGTCCGACCCGGCCTGCGCCAGTTCCTCGATACCGGCGGCCTTCAGGTAGGTCACGTTGTGACGGTTGGTGCGGAACAGATCCTGGTGGCACGACAGGCAGCCGTTGGCGAATGTCGGATCCTCGTCGGACTGGTCCTCCATGTCGCCGCGAATCTCCGGCCACGGGCCGGGCAGTGTCATGATGTTCTCGGGATCCGGCATCTGGCCATGGCACAGCAGGCAGGTCTCGGCCGGGTTCACCATCTTGCGCAGGGTGAATTCGGGGGTTGTCGCATTGGCCGCACCGACCACGCGCAGCGGCATCAGGTCGGGGCTTTCCTCGCGGATATCGTTGCCGCGGTGGCAGAAATTGCACTGAAGGTTCATCACCTGCTCGGCCAGCGGGCTGCCGATATGCCGCCAGTGAAAGGTGGCCTGACCGGTGCCGTCCTTCGGGATATAGGTATCGAGGGTCTGGTACCAGGCAAGCGCCTCGTCGGCCTTAAGCCCGGCGGGCGAGGCATCGCGAACCTCGTGATCGATGATCTCCTGATGGCAGACCAGGCATTCGGCGTCCGATGCGGTCTCGATCATCGGGGGAAAGTGAATGGGGTGCTCGCGGGCGCGCTGGTAGTCCAGGCCCGGCAGTTCGGCCTCGAGCGCCGCAACGCGTACGTCGATCGCCGCGATCTGTTCGTCGGTAGGCTCCGGCGGGTCGGTATGCGGAATCGCCGCCGGCTCTTCGGGCTCGACCGGTTCTTCCGCCTCTTCGGCCTCTGCCAGTTCCTCGGGCGCTTCTCCGGTCTCGTCTTCAGTCTCGGCAGCGGCATTCGGATCGGCGGCGGCGAGAGCCTCGGGCTCGGGGGCTGAAGATTCCGTCACCTCCGCTGCCTCGGCACTGCCTGCGGCGGCGGCTTCGGGCATAGCGGCGTCGACCGTCTCCTGCGGAGCAGAGGTCTCAGCCTGAACCACCTCGGGCTGGTTGACCCGCAGGGCCGCGGGTCCGTTCGTCGCGAGCGTGATCAATGCCGACACCGCCAGCAGGGCCATTGCACCGACAAACACCAGTCCAACACTACCCAATGCCGTTTCCAGCCGTTTCATTGCCTTTATCCTTGCTGATCGCTGGGTAGGAGGCGGCGCTCAGGCGCCGCCTCCGATGCTCAACTCTGCAATCGCAGATCGAGCGGTCTCAGTTCGCCGGCGGGGTCCAGTTCGCATCGCCGGACATGCCGGACATGCCACCCATACCCGACATGCCGCCCATGCCAGACATTCCGGACATGCCACCCATGCCCGACATGCCGCCCATGCCTGACATGCCGCTCATGCCACCCATGCCCGACATGCCGCTCATGCCGCCTTGCGAGACCATGGTCCACTGGGTGCAGATCCAGCCACCATTACCGGCCATACCCGACATGCCGCCCATGCCAGACATTCCGGACATGCCAGACATTCCGGACATGCCGCCCATGCCCGACATGCCGGACATGCCGCCCATGCCCGACATTCCGG
>NZ_JBKEAE010000065.1:0-23068 GCF_047971885.1 Tropicimonas sp.
GCGTGCCGCGATCAGACCGCGTTGCCCGAGGTAAGGCGCATCCAGGCCGCCGGGATGGTTTCCAGCGTAACGGGTGCGGGGCTGAGATAGGCGCCCGCGAACATCGCGACGATGCCCAGAATCAGGACGATGACGGCGGCGCGCGGCGGCTCCATGCGGATCAGCTGCACCAGGGCAACGATCAGCGACAGGGCACAAAGGACGACGCCGCCAAGCAGCAGAAGATCGGACATGGTTCAGATCCAGTTGTGACGTTCCCGCAAGGGGTTATTCCGGATCGGTGTTGTAGATCAAGCGTTCGTCGCATGGGGCGATGCGCAGGATGTTGGTGGTGCCGGGCACATTGAAGGGCACACCGGCCATGACCACGATCTGCCGGGTCTCGTCGGCAAAGCCCCCGTCGCGCGCCGCCTTGGCCGATTGTACCACCGCCTCCTTGAAGCGGTTGAGACGCGGGGTCATCACGCAATGGGTGCCCCAGGTCAGGCACAGGCGGCGCAGCACACCCTCGACCGGGGTCATGGCGAGAATCGGCACGCGCGGGCGTTCGCGGGCCACCAGGCTGACCGTGGTGCCCGACTGGGTGAAGGCGCAGATGGCGGCGATATCGGTGGTTTCGGCGATCTCGCGCGCGGCGGTGACGATGCCGTCGGCGACCGAGTGACGCTTGACGCTGCGCGTGGCCTCGATCATCTCGCGATAGTTCGGGTCGCTTTCGACCGAACGGGCGACGCTGTCCATCGTCAGCACCGCCTCGACCGGGAAATCGCCCGCCGCGCTTTCGGCCGACAGCATGACCGCATCGGTGCCCTCGTAGATGGCGGTGGCCACGTCGCTGACCTCGGCCCGGGTCGGGGTCGGGCTTTCGATCATCGATTCCAGCATCTGCGTGGCCACGATCACCGGCTTGGCGGCGGCGCGGGCGCCGCGGATCAGCTGCTTCTGGATCGGCGGCACCGCCTGCACCGGCAATTCGACCCCCAGATCGCCGCGCGCCACCATGATGCCGTCGGCAACGGCAAGGATCTCGTCGAACGCCTCGACGGCGGCGGGCTTTTCGATCTTCGCGAGCACGGCTGCCCGCCCGTCGGCCAGATCGCGCGCTTCGAGCACATCCTCGGCCCGCTGGACAAAGGAAAGCGCCAGCCAGTCGACCCCGAGGTCGCAGACGAAATCGAGATCGGCACGGTCCTTTTCGCTCAGCGCCGCCAGCGGCAGCACCACATCGGGAACGTTCACGCCCTTGCGGTTCGAGATCGTACCGCCCGTCACCACCGTGCAATTGGCGTAATCGTCACCGCAGCTTTCGACCCGCAGGCGGATCTTGCCGTCGTTGACCAGCAGCGTCGCCCCGGGGCGCAGGGCGGCGAAGATCTCCCTGTGGGGCAGGCAGACCCGGCTCGCGTCGCCTTCGGCGGGATCGAGGTCCATCCGGAACGATGCGCCTTCGACCAGTTCCTCCGAATCGCCGGCAAAGACACCGACGCGCAGCTTCGGCCCCTGAAGGTCGGCCAGAATCGCGATCGGACGGCCAAGCTCGCGCTCGATCTGCCGGATGATGGTGTGGCGCTCGCGGATTTCCTCGTGACTGCCGTGGCTCATGTTGAGACGGAAGACATCGGCGCCGATCTCGAACAGACGCCGGATCATGTCGTAGTCGTCCGAAGCAGGCCCCAGCGTTGCCACGATCTTCACATTTCGCATCCGTCTCATGGGATACCCTTCCCTTTCGTTCATCCCGGCGCTCAGAACTGCGTTGTTAGCGGTATACGCGCCGCAACGCTACCCCGTTCGGCTCTGGCGCTTTCCCGCCGCCCGCCTTACACCGATGCACGAATAACATCACGCTGCAATGACATACCACGCCTTTCACACCCATGGGGAAAGCCGGCCGGGCCGGTGGCTCGTCACCTGCGATCACGCGACCAACACGGTTCCGCCCATGGTCGGTGGCGGAACGCTGGGATTGCCGCAATCGGAAATGTCCCGGCATATCGCCTATGATCCCGGTGCCGCCGGCGTGGCGCATGCACTGGCGGATTCGCTCGGCGCGACGCTCGTCACCTCGAACTTCTCGCGGCTGGTGATCGACCCGAATCGCGGCGAGGACGATCCGACGTTGCTGATGAAGCTCTACGACGGCACGATCATCCCCGGGAACCGCCACGCCGACAACGGCGAACTCGAACGCCGCAAAGAGCTCTGCTACCGCCCCTACCACGCCGAGCTTGGCCGTCTGGCGGCATCGCGGGACGATACCGTGATCGTCGCGGTGCACAGCTTCACCCCGCAGCTTCGCGGTCGCGCCCCGCGCCCCTGGCACGTCGGTGTCCTGCATTCGCCGCCGCACAACGCCCTTTCGCTGGCGCTGATCGAACGCCTGCGTACCGAAGGCGACATCTGCGTCGGCGACAACGAACCCTATTTCGGCCACCAGCCCGGCGATTCCATCGACCGGCACGCCCTGAAGCACCGCCGCGCGCATGTGCTGGTCGAGGTGCGGCAGGATCTGATCGAAACCGTCGCCCGGCAGCAGTTCTGGGGAAGGCGGCTGGCACCGATGCTTGCCGGGGCGCTTGCGGACGCGCATATCTGAAACGGATCGAACCGGAGGGATGACCATGGACGACAACACACGCACCGAGGTCGAAGCCGCCACATTCCGCAGGCTGCGCAGGCACCTGATGGAAGACCGCGCCGACGTTCCGAACATCGACATGATGAACGCCACCGGCTTCTGCCGGAACTGCCTGTCGCGCTGGTACGGCGAGGCCGCCCGCGAACGCGGGGTCGAGATGACGGAGCCCGAGGCGCGCGAGGCCTTCTACGGCGTTCCCTACCTGACCTGGAAGGCGGCAAACCAGACGGCGGCCGCCCCCGACACGCTGGCCGCATTCGAGCGGGAATACGCCCGGAATACCGGCCCGCGCGATAAAACCTGATACGCGGACGCAGCGGAACGGCCCCATATTTCCGAACATGCCGCAGGGCCCCCCGTGGCATGCTGCCGGCCATCCTGTCGCTCCGCTCGCCGGGGGCGGACTTCGAACCACCGCAAAGCCGCCGGCCGGAATCAGGCGGGGGGCTGGCGCTGTGCACGGCCCGCGGCAAAGGTATCCACCTCGTCGCAGAGCCGCAGAAGAACCGGCCGATGACGCGCGGCAGACGGGCAAGCAGCCGCAGCTTCGGCGGCGACGGCGTGAAGCTGAGTGCGGAAACCGCCATAGGCCCTTCGCCCAGCCCGGCAATCATCCCGTCGAGCACCGCATGGGTCAGCAGCCAGGCTTCCATATCGGCTAGACGGACGAAGCGATAGACGGCGTGCCCGGCCCTTCAGACCCGACACATCAGGCCCGCGGCCGTCTCAGGGCTGGCCGCGCTCGGCCAGCGCAAGCGGATTTTCGGCCGGCCCGGCAACTCGGAACAGGGTGTTGGTATCGTGGTGATCGAAGGGGTCGGGCCTGTCCCTGATCTTCAACGTGGTGTGAAGCTCGTAGGACCAGCTGTTATCGTCGTTGATCGTTATCTCGCAGCGATAGCTGTCGGTCCGGAAGGCCTGTTCGAGGAAGGTTGTGGAGCAGATACCGTAATCGGTCGCCCCCCGCTTCGCCTCGACGCTGAAGCTCCGGTCGTCCGCCGCGGCCTGCCCCGCCGCCAGCACAACCTGCCCACGTGGAATCGTCAGGGTCTGCATGATCAGGCCGGTTGCCGGTTCCCACAGCCAATAGCCGACCTGATCGTGAAAGGTCGGCAGTTCTTCGGGGTTGTTGATATGGGTGTGATAGCGCAGCCCGTAAAACAGCTGCGGGCCGTTGTTCTGCGCGTCGATGGGATCGAGCCGGATATGTTCGACGAACTTCTTCGTCTCGGGGCCCGGCGCCTTGGGGCTGGTGTCGGTTCCCAGCCGCGACCGCCAGGTTCCCGCCAGCGCCCGCAACGGACCCAGACTGCCCAGCACATCGGAAGCGGATGGCGTTTCGGTATAGATGTCTTCGGGGAACGGGTTCATCGATCGCTCCTTTTCTGCATGCCCGGATTGCCGACGGACATGCAGAAGATGCCAGAGGACAGGCGGCTTGCCCAAACCGCAATTTGCCGCTGTCCGATCCGGTTCCGGCCCTCCGCCGCCGCACGATACCGCCACCGGCGACATTGACAAACCGCGCGCGGAAGGTCTGTTTGCGGATGCCGGGGGACATGTCCCGAACCGAAACCGCCAGCGGGGAACCTGCGGATATTGACCCAGCCTGAACGAGATCGGCCGCTCGCGCGGTACAGCCGGGCTCTTCGGCGCGAGAATAGCCGGCGCAACGCGCTCGACTGGGCGTTCTTCCTGTCCGGTGCGGCGCTGTTGCTGTGGGTCGTCGTTCAGGGGGCCGGCGCCATGCCCTACAACTGGCAATGGTACCGGATCCCGCCGTTCTTTTTCCGCATCGTCGACGGAGATCTGATCTGGGGCCCGTTCGTCCGCGGGCTTGTGGTCACGCTGCGGATCGTCGGGTGGAGCGCGCTGCTGGCAATGGTCGCCGGGTTGTGTATCGCCCTGCTGCGGCTTTCGCGCTCTTTCGCCGGGCACGGGCTGGCGACGGTCTATCTGGAACTGGTGCGCAATACGCCGCTGCTGGTGCAGATGTACCTGTTCTACTTTGTGCTTTCGCCGATACTGGGAATCGACCGGTTCTGGACCGGCGTTCTGGCGCTGGCCTTTTTCGAGGCCTCCTTCATCTCCGAAATCGTCCGGGGCGGCATCCTGTCGGTTCCCCGTGGCCAGTGGGAGGCCGCATCGGCGCTCGGGATGCGCAGTACGGCGGTATACGCGCGCGTGGTGCTTCCGCAGGCGCTGCCCCTCATGCTGCCGCCACTGACGTCTTCGCTGGTGAACCTGATAAAAAGTTCGGCAATCGTGTCGACCATCGCGCTTTTCGACCTTACCAATGAGGGGCGGAACGCCATTGCCGATACGTTCATGGCCTTTGAAATCTGGCTGACGATCGCCGCGGTCTATCTTGTCCTGACGCTGAGCCTGTCGGGGCTGGCGGCCTGGCTCGAGGCTCGCGCCCGAAGGCCGGAACAGTACGATGCGTGACCCCAACAGACGACCCCTTGCAGGAGAAAACCCATGAAAGCCCTGAAAATCTTCGTTCTCGCCGCCATCGCGGCACTCAGCTTCATCAAGGCGCCGCCGGTACTGGCGCAGGACACATCGCGCGCCTTGTCCTCGGAAAGCGTGATCGAAACGATCAAGAAACGCGGTGTGCTCAAGGTGGGCCTGTCGACCTTCGTTCCCTGGGCGATGCGCGACAGGAACGGCGATCTGATCGGTTTCGAGGTCGATGTCGCCACCCGTCTGGCCGAGGACATGGGTGTCGAGATCGAGTTCGTACCCACCGCCTGGGACGGAATCATCCCCGCCCTTATCGCCGGCAAGTTCGATGTCATCATCGGCGGCATGTCGATCACGCCGGCGCGCAACCTGACGATCAATTTCACCGCACCCTATGGCGGCGCCTCGCTCGGCGTGATGGCTTCGGTCGCGGCCTCGAAAGACATCGAATGGCCCGATGGCTACAATGCCCCGACGGTGACCTTTGCCTGCCGGCGCGGCGGCACGCCCTGCACCTATATCCAGGAGCGGTTTCCCCAGGCGACGCTGCGCCAGTTCGACGACGAAAGCCAGGTCCTGCAAGAAGTCCTGAACGGCAACGCCAACGCAATGGTCTCGTCGCAGCCGCTGCCCGCCTTCACCATCTACGAGAATCCCGAAACCGTCTTTGCCCCCACCGACGAGGCGATCCAGCCGACGGCGGATGGATTCGCGCTGCGCAAGGGCGATCCCGACGCACTCAATTTCTTCAACAACTGGATTCTGGTGAACACCGGCAACGGATTCCTGCAGGACCGGCACGACTACTGGTTCGGCGGCCGGCCCTGGGCGGACCAGATCGCCCAGTAGCGCAACGGAAGGCGGCGCAGCTGCCGCCTCTCCACGACGGAAGTAACCGGTATGTACCCCGATCCCAGTCGCAGGCGGCGTTTCGGCCTGCTCGATGCGATGATAATCACCGCCGTTCTCGGGTTTCTCGCCTTTCTGTGGCATCGGGTGTCCGGGGTGCTGGTCTACAGGTGGGACTGGGGATTTCTGCCCCAGGTCATGGTGCGCCGGACCGAAGGCGGCATCTGGGTGCCGAACACCCTTCTGGAAGGGTTCCTGACCACCATCCGCCTGTCGCTGTGGTCGATGCTGATCGCCAGCCTGCTGGGCGTGGCGCTCGGCCTCATGGCGACCCGCAAACGCCTGCTGCCGCGGCTGACGACGCTCGCCTATGTCGGGGTGATCCGCAATGTCCCACCGCTGGTCTTCATGTTCGTCTTCTATTTCTTCATCTCGTCGCAGATGATGCCGCTGCTTGGACTGGACGGCTGGGTGCGCGGGCTGGGCCCGGCGGGACGACAGGCGATCAACCTGCTGCTCGGACCCCCGGAAATCTTCGAGAACCTGATGGCCGGACTGCTCAGCATCGCGATGTTCGAGGCGGCCTATATCGCGGTGATCGTCCGGGCCGGCATCCTGTCGGTTCCCGCAGCCCAGATCGAGGCTGCCCGGAGCGTCGGGCTGCGCCCGTTCCAGACATTCCGGCTCGTCACCTTTCCGCTGGTGCTTCAGGCGATCACCCCACCGCTGACCAACCAGTTCATCCTGCTGGTCAAGGACAGTTCCATCGTCTCGCTGATCTCGGTGCAGGAACTGACCTTTGCCGGAACCGAGATCGCCAACTCCACCCAGCGCCGGTTCGAGGCCTATCTCGCCGTTGCCGCGCTCTATTTCATCCTGTGTTTCGCCCTTTCGCGCATCTCGGCGCGAATGGAACGGCGGGCGCGGCTGCGGACATAGGCGATGGTCCGGCAGAGCCGGCCGGCGCGATTGTGTCGCGCATCGCAAACCGGTCTGCAACCTTGCGGTCCGGGGCGGATTTCGGCATTGGGCGCGAAACCGGGGAAAAGCGAATGAATATCCTCAAGGAGAGCGCGGCGCTGGTCAGCCGCGTGACGATGCGCCTGTGCCAGCTGTTGCTGGGGCTGATCTTCATCGGGCAGGTGACGGTGGTGATCCTGCGCTATGTCTTCGGGATGGGCTTCATCGAGTTGCAGGACGCGGTGGCCTACAGTTTCGCCTCGCTGGTCGTTCTGGGTCTTCCGGTGGCGCTGACGCACGACGCGCATGTGCGGGTCGATGTGTTCCGGGCGCACCAGTCGCCGCGCCAGCGCAGGTGGTTCGACCGGTTCGGCACGATGGCCTTTCTGATCCCCGTCTTCGGGCTGACGATCTGGTGGGTCTGGCCGGATGTGGTCTATAGCTGGTCGATCCGCGAAGCCTCGGCCGAGACCGGAGGGCTGCCCGGGCTCTATCTGGTCAAGACCACGCTGCCGGTGGCCTGCGGGCTGATGATCCTGCAGGGGCTGACGATGCTGGTAACCGATACCGCGGAGTCCAGCCGATGATCGAGCATTTCTGGCTGATCGTCCTCGGGCTGGGGCTTCTGGCCGGCATCCTGTCGGGGATTCCGGTCATGCTGGCACTTTCCGGCGTGCCGGTGCTGATCGCCTATGTCGCCTCGGGCTTCGGAGCGTTCGATCTCAGCTATCTGCGTGCCTATCCGCAACGCGCCTACGGGGTGATGTCGAACTCGCTCTTCATCGCGGTGCCGCTCTTCGTGCTGATGGGGGTGATGCTGGAGCGCTCGCGCGTGGCCGAACGGATGCTGATGCAGGTGGGCCGGGTGCTGGGCGGCACGCCGCGCGCGCTGGCGCTGGCGGTGCTGCTGATTTCGACGCTGATCGCGGCATCGACCGGCGTTATCGGCGCAACCATCGTCATGCTGGCGCTGATCAGCCTGCCGGCGATGCGGCGGGTCGGCGTGCCCGACGGCACGGCGAGCGGCCTGATCTGCGCCTCGGGCACGCTGGGCCAGATCATTCCGCCCTCGATCGTGCTGATCCTGCTGGGCGATCAGGTCGCCAATGCCTATCTCGACGCCCAGCAGCATGCCGGCAATTTCGCCCCCGATGCGGTCACCGTCAGCGATCTGTTCGCCGGCGCCATGCTGCCCGGGCTGCTGCTGATCGCGCTTTACGGGATCTATGTCGCGATCGCGCTGTCCGGCGTGCCGCGACAGTCCGAAGCCCGGATCGAGACCGTCGGCCTGTGGGAGGTCGGGCGCGAGGTCATGCCGCCGCTGCTTCTGATCCTCGCCGTTCTGGGCTCGATCCTCGCCGGCGTGGCGACCCCCACCGAAGCGGCGGCGATCGGCGTGGCGGGAACGATGCTGATCACCGCCTCCCATGTCGCCGCGGCGAGCGATGTCGATGCGCTGCCCGGCGGCAGCCATCCCCATCCGCCCGGCGAACGGCGCACGCCGGCATGGCTGCGCCACCTGATGACAGCCACCGCCGTGGTGGGCTTCGCGCTGGTCGCGCTGCGCCTGACCGGCGTCGGCCGGGTGGACCTTTCGGCGGCCACGCTCAGCCTGGGCCCCGGATCGCTGCTGGCGCTGGGGCTGACGGTGCTGCTTGTCGCCGGGCTGACCCTTGCAATGGTGATATTGCTGCGCGCCGGGGTCTTCGGCGCCACCCTCGCACAATCCGTGCTGACCACGGCGATGATCTTCGGCATCGTTCTGGCGGCCTCCATGCTGTCGCTGGTGTTTCGCGGCTTCGAGGGCGATATCTGGGTGCGCGAGGTCCTGACCGGCCTGCCCGGCGACCACCGGACGATGCTGCTCTGCACGCTTGTGGTCATCTTCCTCATGGGGTTCGTCCTCGAATTC
Organism: Tropicimonas sp.; assembly: GCF_047971885.1. Lineage (NCBI taxonomy): Bacteria > Pseudomonadati > Pseudomonadota > Alphaproteobacteria > Rhodobacterales > Roseobacteraceae > Tropicimonas > Tropicimonas sp. The sequence continues at coordinate 8,826 of NZ_JBKEAE010000065.1, forward strand.
GTCGAAATCGTCTTCATCGTCGTGCCGCTGGTCGGACCGATCCTGCTGCAGGATATCGACCCGGTGTGGTTCGCCGTACTGGTCGCGCTGAACCTCCAGACCTCCTTTCTGACGCCGCCCTTCGGCTTTGCGCTCTTCTACTACCGCTCGGCGGCGCCGGCCGATATCTCGACCGGGACCATTTACCGCGCCGTCGTACCCTTTGTTCTGATACAGATTCTCACCCTGGGCATCGTTTTTCTCTGGCCGGCGCTTGCGACCTGGCTGCCGAACGTGTTGTTTGGCTGAAAATCAACCGCGGGGCACAGACCTGCCCCAAGACATGGAGAGATCAGGTGAAACGTCGTGCCTTTCTGAAGACCGGGGTGGCTGCCGCCCCCGCCGTCGCGCTGGCCGCGCCGGCCATCGCGCAGGGTGTCATCGAATGGAAATGCCCCACTGCGTTCCCGGCGCAGTCGCCGGGGGTCGGCACCAATGCGGCAACCTTCGTCGAGCGGGTCAACACGATGGCCGACGGCCGGCTGCGGCTCAAGCTGTTTTCGAGCGGCGAACTGGTGCCCGCCTTCGCCGTCGAGGACGCCGTGCAACAGGGCACCGCCGAAATCGGGCACGGCACCCCCTATTATTCCGCTGGCAAGAATTCCGCGCTGCACATCTTCACCAACATCCCCTTCGGCTTCAGCGCCTCCGAGCTTTCGGGCTGGCTGCGCTATGGCGGCGGGCAGGAACTGTTCGAGGAAATCTATGCCCAGCGCGGCCTGGTGCCGATCTATTCGGGCAATTCCAGCGTGCAGGCCGCCGGCTGGTTCCGCAAGCCGATCGACAGCCTCGCCGATCTGTCGGGGCTGAACATGCGGATCGCCGGGCTTGGCGGCGAGGCGATGCGCAAGCTTGGCGTCAACGCGGTGCTGATGCCACCGACCGAGATCTTTCCGGCCTTCCAGTCGGGGGCGATCGACGCCGCCGAATGGGTCGGGCCGATGCTCGATCAGGCCTTCGGCATGAACAAGGTGGCCAATTATTGCTACGCGCCGGCCTTTCACGAACCCGGGGCGGGGCTCAACATCGTCGTCAACGGGGATGCCTGGGAAACCCTGACGCCCGACCTGCAGGCGATCATCCGCAACGCGGCGGGGGCGGCCGAGTCCGAGACGATCGCCCAGTTCGAATATTTCAACGGCATGGCCTTCAAGGCGTTGCAGGATGCCGGGGTGGAGTTCCGGACCTTCCCCGACGACATCCTGGCCGCGCTGAAAACCGCCTCGGCCGAGGTGATCGCCGAACAATCGGCCGCCAACCCCGATTTCGCCCGCTGCATCGAAAGCTGCAACGCCTATCTCGAGGTCGCCCGGCCCTATGGCGCGGCGTTCACCGCGCCGATGCTGCTGCAACGGCTCTGAGCAACGGAGCGGCACGGATTGCCGCCCGCCCGCAAGGGCGCTTTTTTCGCCTCGCGGCCCGTATCGTCGCAGAAACGGGCCGTGGTCAGTCTGCCCATTCCCATGGCCGGGTGAAATTGCCCAGCAGGTGCCGGACCGCCGCCTCGTCGACATCGCCGGTGCGCCACAGACGTGCGACAAGGCCGCGCCTGCTGTCCTCGACCACATCCACCACCCCGGCCGCGATACCGGCCTCCTTCAGCGTCTGGTCGTAGACGCGCCGGATCGCCATCTTGCGCAATTGCGGCTTGAAGACCTTGCCAACCGCCGTCTTGGGCAGTTCGGGCACGATCTCGATGTATTTCGGCACCGCCGCCCGTTCGGTGATGCGGGGCCGGATATACTCCAGCAGTTCCGCACCGGTTGTCGTCGCGCCCTCGACCAGTTCGACATAAGCCGCCGGCAGTTCCCCGGCAAAGGCATCGGGCTGGCCGATGGCACCGGCAAAGGCGACTGCCGGATGGCCCGACAGCGCCTCCTCGATGATTGCCGGGTCGATATTGTGGCCGCCCCGGATGATCAGGTCCTTGGCCCGCCCGGTGATCCACAGGTAGCCATCGGCGTCGAGCCGCCCCAGATCGCCGGTGCGCCGGTAGATGTCGTGATGGAACAGGTCGTGGTTCTTGTCGGTCTCGGTATAGGTCGAGCCGGCAAAGACGCCGGGGCTGTCGATGCAGATCTCGCCAACCTCGTCGGTGGCGCATTCGCGCGGCCCTTCCGGGGTATGCAGCAGGATCTTCACATCGGTATGCGGGAAGGGAATGCCAACCGAGCCGATCTTCTTTTCTCCCGCTATCGGGTTGATCGAGACCAGGCAGGTCGCCTCGGTCAGGCCGTAGCCCTCGACGATCTTGACCCCCGTCGCCTTTTCGAAGCGGTTATACAGTTCCACCGGCAGCGGAGCCGAGCCCGAAAACGCATTCTGCAACGTGCTCACATCGGCATCGACGGGCCGTTGCATCAGCGCGGAAAAGGCGGTGGGCACCCCGATCATGAAGGTGACGCGCCAGCGTTCGATCAGCTTCCACAGATTGTCAAAAACGCCTTCGCCACGATAGCCGGCGGGCGTCGGGAACACCACGTGCCCCCCCGAGGCGATCATCGACATCAGGATGGGGTGCACCGCGAAGACATGGAACAGCGGCAGCGGGCAAAGCACGACATCGCTGTCGGTAAACAGCATCCGGTTGCCGAGCCAGCCGTTGTAAATCATCCCCGAATAGAGATGCTGCGCGACCTTGGGCATGCCCGTGGTACCACCGGTGTGGAAATAGGCGGCGATGCGATCATGGGTCGAATCCGCGAAATCCAGCGTATCGGCGCGCTGTCCGGCCAGTTCGGCTGCGAAATCGCGGATCGTCGCGGTATGATGCACGTCGAGCCGGGGTCTGAGAAACGGCACGACCATCTTCCTGACCCCGGTCATGTAGCGCCGCAGGTCGACCTCGAGCACGTGTTTCACGTTGGGGGCGAAATCGACCGCCTTCGCCGCCTTCTGCGCAATGTCGCTTTTCGGAAACGACTTCAGCGTGACAAGCACCCTTGCGTTGGTCTCGCGCAGGATGGCCGCGATCTGGTCGGCCTCCAGAAGCGGATTGATCGGGTTGACGATTCCCGCCACCGCCCCGCCGAGCAGGGTGAGGATGGTCTCGGTGCTGTTCGGCATCAGAAAGGCCACCACGTCCTGCTCGCCCACGCCAAGCGCGCGGAACAGGTTCGCCGCCTGCGTGACCTTGCCATGCAGTTCGGCCCAGCTCAGGGTCTCCGCCGGATCCCGGGGCCCCGAGAATAGCTGGAACGAAACCGCCGGGCGGTCGCCATGCCGCGCCCTTGCCGCACTCAGGAACTGATACATCGTGACAGGAACATCGCGTTCCTCCCACGGCATTTCGGCATTGATGGCATCCCTGTCCGCACGCGTTGCAAAAGCCATGCAAGTGTCCTCCCCTGTTGCACCTCACTTTCGGGCGTCCCCGGTTCAGTTGGTGCGGGGAAAGTATGATCTGCAAGCCTTACGCGGCGCAACAGGTTTGCTACGCTGCGTCACTTGCCGGAAATCCCGTCGGTGAACTGAAGACGCGCCAGTTCGGCGTAGAGCCCGTCTTCGGCCACCAGTCGGTCATGGGTGCCTTCGGCAACGATCCTGCCGCCGTCGAACACCAGGATGCGGTCGGCCTGTTTCACCGTTGCGAGCCGGTGGGCGATGATCAGCGTCGTGCGGTTTTCCGCCATCGCCGCCACCGCCTGCTGCACCGCGCGTTCACTCGCCGCATCAAGCGCCGATGTCGCCTCGTCGAGCAGCAGCACCGGCGCGTCGCGCAGGATGGCCCGGGCAATGGCGATGCGCTGCTTCTGCCCGCCCGACAGCATGACACCGCGCTCGCCGACATAGGTCCCGTATCCCTCGGGCATCGCCGCGATGAAATCGTGCGCCTGCGCGGCACGGGCGGCCTGCTCGACCTCGGCATCCGTCGCCCCGGGGCGGCCGAAGCGGATATTCTCGCGCGCGGAGGCGGCAAAGATCACCGGATCCTGCGGAACCAGCGACATCGCCAGGCGGAAATCGTCGCGGTTCATCTCCGGCAGGGCGATGCCGTCGAGCCGTACCTGCCCGTTTGTCGGATCGTAGAACCGCAGCAACAGTTGCAGCACCGTCGACTTGCCCGCGCCCGACGGGCCGACCAGTGCCACCTGCTCGCCCGGCGCGATGGTGAAGCTCGCCCCATGCAGCGCCGCGTCGTCCGGGCGGCTCGGGTAGTGGAAGATCACATCGTCGAAGACGATTTCACCCCGTACCGGGCGTGGCAGGGCGCGCGGCTGTGCGGGATCGTTCACCGTATCCCGCGCATTCAACAGTTCGACCAGCCGTTCGGTGGCCCCGGCGGCGCGCTGCAACTCGCCCCATATCTCGGACAGGGCCGCGACCGAACCGGCCATGATGCCGGCGTAGATCAGGAACTGCACCAGTTCGCCCGCGGTCATCGACCCGGTCCGCACATCCCGCGCGCCGATCCAGAGCACGCCAAGAATGCCGGCAAAGACCACGAAGATGATGATGATCGTCAGCGCGGCGCGCACCGCGATGCGTTTCTTTGCCACCCGGTAGCTTTCCTCGGTGATCTCGCCGAACTGCGCCCGGCTCGCCGCCTCGTGCGAGAACGCCTGCACCGTCTGGGCCGCCTGCAACGTCTCGGCCGCCATGCCCGAGGACCGCGCGATCCAGTCCTGGTTCTGCCGGCTCAGCGCCCTGAGCCGCCGCCCGAGCGCAAGGATCGGAACGACAACCACCGGAATGATCGCCAGGACCAGCAGCGTCAGCTTGCCCGAGGTGAACAGCATCATCGCCAGCCCGCCGACGAACAGCAGCATGTTGCGCAGGAACCAGCTTACCGACGAGCCGATGACTGACAGGATCAGCGTCGTATCGGTGGTTATCCGGCTTGTCACCTCGCCCGACATCAGGTTTTCGAACCACGCCGGGCTCATCCCGATCATCCGGTCGAATACCGCCTTGCGGATATCGGCCACCACGCGTTCGCCCAGCCGCGAGACGATGTAATAGCGCAGCCCCGACCCGGCGGCGAAGATACCCGCGATGACGATGGCGGCGAGGAAATACTCGTCCAGCAGGTGCATCTCGCCGGTGCCGAACCCGTCGACGACCCGGCGGGCGGCAAGCGGCAGCAGCAGCGAGACGCCCGCCGTGATGGTCAGCGCGACAGCAGCGAGGATCACATAGCTGCGGTAGGGAGCGAAAAACGGCAGCAGCGACCGCAGCGCACCCACATCTTTCGAGCCCTTGCGTTCGGTTTCGCCATTCGGTGCGGATCGCGCCATCTTTCAACCTCTCCCACAGGATACCGTGCAATACCCGCCCGGCCCGCCGGCGGCAACCGGCTGGCCGCAGGCGGGCGTTCACGTTCCTTTTCGGAGGGTTCTGCCCCTGTCGCCGCTTTGGTTTCAGGGGGTGTCCCGGCAGACCGCAATCCGCCGGAACGGATGGCAGCCCCTATCGGGTGGAGATGCGGCCGTCGATATAGGGCGTATAGGGGGCGTTCCTGGCCAGGTATTCGGCGGTCACATCGGCCAGATCCGGCCCGTAATCATAGACCCTGGCCGCATCGACGAACATCGCGTAGCCGTCGCCGCCGCCGCGCACGAAGTTGTTGGAGACCAGAAGATAGGCCGCTGCCGGGTCGATCGGCACCCAGTCGCCGCCGGCACCGACCAGAACATCGGTGATGCGCCCGCCCGCCGGGGCGGCCGGATCCCAGGTGAATCTCAGCCCCGAAACCTGCGGGAAGCGTCCGGCGCCCTCCTCGACCTCGCTGACGCCGTTTTCGAGCGCGTCGATCACCGCCTGCCCGGAAACCTCGAAGGTCGAAAGGGTATTCTGGAACGGCAGCACCGTCAGCACCTCGCCCATCGTCACTTCACCCGCGTCGATGCCGGCCCGCAGCCCGCCGCCGTTGGCTATGGCAATGGTCACGCCCTGATCGCGCACCCGGTCGAGCATCGCGTCCGCCACCAGATTGCCCATCGCACATTCCCGGGCTCGGCAGGCGTCGCGGCTGCCGTCGATGGGTTCGGCCGCTTCGGCCACCACCTTGTTGCGGATCTCGTCCAGCGGCACCGCAAGCTCGGCGATCCGGGCCCGGGTATCGGCATCCTCGGCAACGCCGGCATCCATCAGAAGCGGCTCGCCGCTGGCTTCGACGATCCTGCCGTCGTCGTCGAAGGTGACGTTCAGTTCGCCCAGCAGCACCCCGTAGGCATAGGCCGACACGATCGCGGTATCACCCACCATCGTAGGATAAGGCCCTTCGGCCCGTTCGGACCGGTTCGACAGATAGGTATTGGTGTGCCCGCCGACGATCACATCGACCCCGGTCGTACTGGCGGCGACCTGCTTGTCCACGGAGTAACCCGAATGGCTGAGCAGGATGATCTTGTCGATCCCCTCGCCGGTCAGCTTGTCGACCTCGCCCTGAACGGCCGTCGAGGGATCGGTGAAGGTGATGTTGGGCCCCGGGCTCGCCAGTTCGGCGGTATCCTGCGGCGTCAGCCCGATCAGGCCCAGCCTTTCGCCGCCCCGTTCGATCACGGTGGATTTCATCAGCGTGCCGGACAGCAGCGGTTCGGCGCTGATATCGGCATTCGACATCAGGACGGGAAAATCGACCGCATCCATGAAGCCGCGCAGAACCTCGGGGCCGTCGTCGAACTCGTGGTTGCCGACAGTCATCGCGTCGTAGCCGAGCCTGTTCATGAACTCTGCCGCCGCCGCGCCCTTGTAATAGGTATAGAACAGCGTTCCCTGAAACTGGTCGCCACCATCGACCAGAACCGAATTGTTCGACCGCGCCCGCGCTTCGGCGATTGCGGTAACCAGCCGCGCGGTGCCGCCGAAGCACTTGCCCTCGGCGTCATCCTCGGCCGGGCAGGTCGAATCGTATTTGTTGACCGGTTCGAAGCGGGAATGGAAATCGTTGGTATGCAGGATGGTCAGCGAATAATCGGCCAGCGCCGGGCTGGCCCCGATTGCGGCCGCCGCGGCGGCGCTCAGCAGGCGTATATGCATCGGGTCTCTCTCCCTGTTGGTCCCCCCACCACCATGTCGCGCCTGCGCCGCCCGGTCAAATCCTGCCGGCGCTTGACCTTGCGTGGCGCGACAGGCAGATGGCGGGCATGCTGGTCTACAAGATATTCCGCCGCCCCGAATGGGACGCCCTTGTCGTCCACGGCCGCACACGCGGCGCGCCGGTCGACGAGGCCGATGGATTCGTGCATTTTTCCACCGCCGGTCAGCTACGCGAAACCGCCGCGAGGCACTTTGCCGGCGAAGGCGATCTGGTACTGGCCACGCTCGACACCGACCGGCTGGGAGACGCGCTCAGATGGGAGCCCTCGCGCGGCGGTGCCCTGTTCCCGCATCTCTATCGCATGCTCGAACTGACGGACGTTCTCCGGCACGGGCCGCTGCCGTCCGGCCCGGACGGTCACGTTTTTCCGGAGGACCTGTGATGGGCTGGCTGGACCGGGCGGGGCTGGCGGTGCTGCGCCGGATCGACCCCGAGACGGCGCACGCGCTGGCGCTGCGGGCGCTGAACCTCGGGCTGGTTCCGCTTCCCGGAGCGATCACCTCGCCGCGCCTTGCCACTCGGCTGGCCGGGCTTGACCTGCCCAATCCGGTGGGTCTTGCCGCCGGCATGGACAAGAACGGCGTCGCGCTGGCGCCGTTGGCGCGGGCGGGCTTCGGATTTCTCGAGATCGGCGCGACAACGCCACGCGCCCAGCCCGGCAACCCCAGGCCGCGCCTTTTCCGCCTGCCCGAGGATCGCGCCGTCATCAACCGGTTCGGTTTCAACAACGAAGGGATGGAAGCGATGGCGCGCAGGCTGGAACACCGCCCCGGGGATGCCGCGATCGGTCTCAATCTCGGCGCCAACAAGGACAGCGCCGACCGCGCCGCCGATTTCGCCACCGTACTGGAAACCTGCGGTCCGCACCTGGACTTCGCCACCGTCAACGTCTCATCGCCCAATACCGAAAACCTGCGCGAGCTTCAGGGCCGCAAGGCGCTGGAGGCGCTGCTGCGCGGCGTTCTCGCCGCACGCGACGGGCTGGCGCGGCCGGTCCCGGTATTCGTCAAGATCGCCCCCGACCTGACCGAGGGCGAGATCGCCGATATCGCCGCTGTCGCCGCCGGTGTCGGGATCGACGGCATCATCGCCACCAACACCACGCTGGACCGCACGGCGCTGCGCTCCGGCAATGCCGCCGAGACGGGCGGGCTTTCCGGTGCGCCGCTGTTTGCCAGATCGACCGCCGTGCTGGCCCGCCTGCATGCCGAGACCGCCGGGGCGATCCCGCTGATCGGCGTCGGCGGGATTTCGAGCGGCGCCGACGCCTATGCCAAGATCCGTGCCGGCGCTTCGGCGGTGCAGCTATATACCGCGCTCGTCTATGGCGGTATCGGGCTGGTGGCGCGAATCGTGCGCGACCTCGACCTGCTGCTCATGCGCGACGGGCACGCAAATGTGGCAGAGGCGGTCGGCACAGGCGGCTGACCGGAACCGTCGCCGCCGTGCGGCCGCAGGTAACCGCCGATCTACCAGACACGTGCGGCCGGCCGCCGGACACATCATATGGACATTTTTCTGCGATGCGGCATCTTGCCGCCCCATTCGGCATGCGACGGTATGCACATTTTGTCAGACCGGCCGCGCAACAGGCTTGCGCGAAGGCGGAGGGTTTGCGTAACACTTGATAATGTTCAGCAGGGAGGGAGAACATGGGGTATTCCGAGATCTATGGTGCGTGGCGGGCCGACCCGGAGGCGTTCTGGATGAACGCCGCCAAGGATATCGACTGGTACCGGCCGCCGTCGAAAGCTCTTTTCGACGATAACGCGCCGTTCTACGAGTGGTTCTCGGATGCGCTGGTCAACACCTGCTACAATGCGGTGGATCGCCATGTCGAAGCAGGGCGCGGCGACAATCTCGCCATCATGCACGAAAGCCCGATAACCCATTCGACCAAGGGCATCACCTATCGCGAATTGCGCGACCGGGTCGCCTCGCTCGCCGGCGCGCTGAAGATGCGCGGCGTGGAAAAGGGCGACCGGGTCATCATCTACATGCCGATGATCCCCGAGGCGATCGAGGCAATGCTTGCCTGCGCCCGGATCGGCGCCGTCCACTCGGTGGTCTTCGGCGGGTTCGCGGCGCACGAACTGGCGGTACGGATCGACGACGCGACGCCAAAGGCGATCATCGCCGCGTCCTGCGGTCTCGAACCCAACCGGGTGGTCCACTACAAGCCGCTGCTTGACGAGGCCATCGAGCAGGCCACCCACAAGCCCGAATTCTGCGTCGTCTTCCAGCGCGAACAGGAAGTGGCGAAACTGGTCGAGGGACGGGATTTTTCCTGGCACGGCTTCCAGTACGGCGTGAAGCCCGCCGCCTGCGTTCCGGTCGAGGGCAACCACCCCGCCTATATCCTCTATACCTCCGGCACCACCGGCCAGCCCAAGGGCGTGGTGCGCTCGACCGCCGGCCATCTCGTCGCCCTGCAATGGACGATGAAGAACATCTACAACGTCGGCCCCGGCGAGCGCTTCTGGGCGGCATCCGATGTCGGCTGGGTGGTGGGACATTCCTATATTGCCTACGGGCCGCTGATCGCCGGTGCCGAAACCGTCGTCTTCGAAGGCAAGCCGATCGGTACGCCGCATGCCGGCGTTTTCTGGCGGATCATCCAGAACCACCGGGTGAAGAGCTTCTTCACCGCGCCGACCGCGCTCAGGGCGATCAAGCGCGAGGACCCGTCCGGCGAGTGGATCAAACGCTACAAGCTGCACGATCTGCAGGCGCTGTTTCTTGCCGGCGAACGCGCCGATCCGGACACGATCAAATGGGCGCAGGAACATCTCGGCGTGCCGGTGATCGACCACTGGTGGCAGACCGAAACCGGCTGGGCCATCGCTGCCAACCCGATCGGGATCGAGCAATTGCCGGTCCAGCTCGGCTCGCCGTCGGTGCCGATGCCGGGCTAGGAGGTGCACGTTCTCGACGAGGGCGGGCACGAGGTGCCCGATGGCCAGATGGGCGCGATCGCCATCAAGCTGCCGCTGCCGCCGGGCACGCTCCAGACCCTGTGGAACGCGGAAGATCGTTTCCACAAATCCTATCTCAGCCATTTCCCCGACTATTACGAAACCGGCGATGCCGGCTACAAGGACGAGGACGGCTATCTCTACATCATGGCGCGTACCGACGACGTGATCAACGTCGCCGGCCACCGGCTTTCGACCGGCGCGATGGAAGAGGTGCTGGCAAGCCATCCGGACGTGGCCGAATGCGCGGTGATCGGCGTTGCCGACGATCTGAAGGGGCAGTTGCCGCTGGGCTTTCTCTGTCTCAACGCCGGCAGCAAGCGCACCCCGGAGGAGGTGATAAGGGAATGCGTGAAACTGGTGCGCGAACAGATCGGCCCGGTCGCCGCGTTCCGGCAGGCATGTGTCGTCGACCGCCTGCCCAAGACACGGTCGGGCAAGATTCTGCGCGCGACGATGCAGAAGATCGCCGACAATCAGGAGTTCAGGATGCCGGCAACAATCGACGACCCGGCAATCCTCGACGAAATCACCACCGCGCTGCAGGGCGCGGGCTACGCAAAGGGAAACTGATCCCGGACGGCAACGATCGCAGGCGGCGCCACGGCGCGCCGCCACGGTCCGGTTGCAGGGCTGCGGGCGGCAATCGGTCAGACGAACTGTTCGCGGATCAGGCGTTCCTCGAGCCCGTGACCCGGATCGAACAGGATGCGGTGGCGGACCCGGGGCTCGCTGCGGATCACCACCGTGATCACATTGCGCACCGAAGACCGGCTGTCGGCCTCGGCCATGACCGGGCGCTTCTCGGGTTCCAGAACATCGAAGCGCACCTCGGCGGCAGACGGCAGGAGCGCCCCGCGCCAGCGCCGCGGACGAAAGGCCGACATGGCGGTCAGCGCCAGCACTTCGGAGCCGATGGGAACGATGGGACCATGCGCGGAATAGTTGTAGGCGGTGGAACCCGCCGGGGTGCTGACCAGCGCGCCATCGGCGACCAGTTCCTCCATCCGTACCCGCCCGTCGACCGAGATGCGCAGCTTCGCGACCTGCGGCCCGGCGCGCAGCAGCGACACCTCGTTGATCGCCAGCGCGTCGTGCATCGCGCCGTCCGCGCTGAAGGCACGCATCGCCAGCGCGGTGATCACCTCTTCCTGCGCCTGCTCCAGCCGTTCGGTCAGGCCGCGCAGGCGGTATTCGTTCATCATGAAACCGACGGTGCCGCAGTTCATCCCGTAGACCGGAATGTCGAGATGCTGGGAATCGTGAAGCGTCTGCAGCATGAATCCGTCGCCGCCAAGCGCGACGATCACGTCGGCATCCTCGGGCGTGTGGTCACCGTAGGTGCGGACCAGTTCCTGCCGCGCCAGTTCCGCCACTTCCACGCGGCTTGCCAGCACGGCGATTCTGGTCATTGCATTCCCCTGGGTGGACATCCGGTTTCGCAAACGTCATCTCCCGCCCCCATCGGAAACGCAAGGCTCGAATGCTGTCCTGCGGCGGCACGATACCGGCGCTTCGCGTCTTTTTCCCGGCCGCGCCATGCTGTACACGCGCCTTGACATTGCGGCCCCGCCGCCCCGAAGAGGATATCGCCAATGACCCGTGACCCCGGCTTCTTCACCGAAACCCTCGCCACACGCGACCCCGAGATCGCCAGGGCGATCGGTCTGGAGCTTGGCCGCCAGCGCGACGAAATCGAACTGATTGCGTCGGAGAACATCGTCAGCCGCGCGGTTCTCGAGGCCCAGGGCTCGGTGATGACCAACAAATATGCCGAAGGGTACCCGGGGCGGCGTTATTACGGCGGATGCCAGTATGTCGATATCGCCGAGAATCTCGCCATCGAGCGCGCGAAAGAGCTTTTCGGCTGCGAATTCGCCAATGTGCAGCCGAACTCCGGCAGCCAGGCCAATCAGGGCGCCTTCAACGCGCTGATCCGGCCCGGCGACACGATCCTTGGCATGAACCTCGCCTCGGGCGGGCACCTGACCCATGGCGCGCCGCCCAACCAGTCGGGCAAGTGGTTCAACGCTGTGCAATACGGCGTGCGCCGGCAGGACAGCCTGATCGACTTCGACGCGGTGGCAAGCCTTGCCGCCGAACACCGGCCCAGGCTCATCATCGCCGGTGGCTCGGCCATTCCGCGCCAGATCGACTTCGCGAAATTCCGCGAGATCGCCGACAGCGTGGGGGCCTACCTGATGGTCGACATGGCCCATTTTGCCGGCCTCGTCGCGGCAGGCGAACACCCCTCGCCCTTCCCACACGCCCATATTGCCACCACAACCACGCACAAGACCCTGCGCGGCCCGCGCGGCGGGATGATCCTGACCAATGACGAGGCGATCGCGAAAAAGGTCAATTCGGCAATCTTCCCCGGTATCCAGGGCGGCCCGCTGATGCATGTGATCGCCGCCAAGGCGGTGGCCTTCGGCGAGGCGCTGCGCCCCGAATTCCGGACCTATCAGCGCCAGGTGCGCGCCAACGCGGTGGCGCTGGCAAACGAATTGCTCAAGGGCGGGCTCGACATCGTGACCGGCGGCACCGACACCCACGTGATGCTGGTCGACCTGCGGCCCAAGGGCGTGAAGGGCAACGCAACCGAAAAGGCCCTGGAGCGCGCCCACATCACCTGCAACAAGAACGGCATTCCCTTCGATCCCGAGAAGCCGACCGTGACCTCGGGCATCCGCCTCGGCACACCGGCCGGCACCACGCGCGGCTTCGGCGAGGAGGAATTCCGCCGGATCGCGCGAATGATCGTCGATGTCGTCGACGGTCTCGCCGCGAATGGAGAAGAGGGCAACGCCGGAATGGAGGAGACGGTAAAGGCGCAGGCCATGGCACTCTGCGCCCGCTTCCCGGTCTATCCCGGTCTCTGATCCCTCCCCGAGCTATGCCCGAAAGTTGGTGACGGCGTGATCAGGCAGCGGTTGGAAGTTGCTTGATGCCGTCTTCGAAGGCAATCCCGTGAATGATCTCTGGCAAAAGGTTCGCGCCGTCGAGCTTCCGCCAATTCGATTGCGCCGACATCATGAGCCGGAATGCCATCGCGAGGCCGGTTGTCCGGCTCAGGCAGCCCCTGGTCTTTCCGGTCCGGTGGCGGACCGTGGCGAAGGTGCTCTCGATGGGGTTTGAGGTCCGGATGTGTTTCCGGTGTTCGGCCGAAAAGTCATAGAAGGCGAGACGCACGTCTCGGTCCTTGAGCAGCTTACCGACCGCCTTGTCGTATTTGACACCGCAGGTCTCGACGAAGAAATCGAAGGCGGCTTCGGCCTCCGCCCTGGTCTCGGCCTGCCAGATGGCGTGCAGATGGCGCTTGGCCTTGGGTTGCACCGACCTGGGCATTGCGTTGAGCACGTTGCCGGTCTTGTGGACCCGACACCGTTGCTCGCGGGTGGTGTCGAAGACCTCGCGGAGTGCAGCCCAGAACCCAAGCGCGCCGTTTCCTACGGCCAGGTCCGGTACACGAGTGAGGCCACGGCGCTTGAGGTCGAGCAGCAGTTCGCGCCAGATCTGCGTGCTTTCGCGGTAGCCATCGGTGAGGCCCGGACCTTCCGTGCGGCCCCATTCATCCGCGCCAATCAGCACCAGAATGCATTGCTTCTCCTCGGCCATGCGCGGCCGGAAGTAGACGCCATCGGCCCCGATGTAGACGATGCGCCGCGCGCCCAGGGCGCGGCACTGCCAGCGCTCGTAGTCTTCCCACCACGCCGCCTTGAGCCGGGAAATGGTGGTTGACGACAGCCCGGCGGCGTTCGGCCCCAGGAGCGCCGCGAGGGCTGTCTGGAACTCGCCCGTCGAGATGCCCTTGAGATAGAGCCAGGGCAGCAATGCTTCGACGGACCTGGCCTTGCGTAGATAGGGTGGCAGGATCGAGGAAGTGAACCGGACCTTCTCGGCCCCAACTCTCCGATTTCGGATGCGCGGATGACCGTGCCTCACAATACGCGCCCGGCCATCTTCGGTCTTTTAACCGGCATGGGCCGCAAGCAGTGCGGGCAGCTCCGCTTCAACCGCCGGCTGGATCAACTCGCGCGCACCTGATCGCAAGACATCCGTGAGCGGATCGAGTGAGAATCCCGACGGATCGGCCAACGACGTGATGGTAGAATTCTTCATGTGGCATATCCTTTTCTCTGCAGAGAATTGCGGCGCGTGAACAACGCCATGATATGCCGCCCCTC
>NZ_JBKEAE010000180.1:0-16076 GCF_047971885.1 Tropicimonas sp.
GCATGGCGGTTGACGCCAACGTACTGGTATTCGAGCGGATCCGCGAAGAGCTGAAAACCGCCCGCGGCCCGGCACGCGCCATCGAACTGGGCTATGAGCGCGCGATGTCGGCCATCGTCGACGCCAACCTGACGACGCTGATCATTGCGGCGATCCTGTTCTTCCTCGGCTCCGGGCCGGTAAAGGGCTTTGCGGTGACGCTGACCATCGGGATCGTCACCTCGGTCTTCACGGCGATCTACGTGACCCGGCTGATGATCGTCTCGTGGTTCGACCGCAAACGCCCGCGCCAGATCGAGGTGTAACATGGCATTCCGTCTGAAACTCGTTCCCGACAATACCCGGATCGACTTCTTCCGCTGGCAGTTCGCGACCTTCGGGATATCGACGCTGCTGGCGGTGCTGTCGATCGTGGCGCTGTTCGTCTTCGGCCTGAATTTCGGTATCGACTTCAGGGGCGGCACGACCATCCGCACCGAATCGACCCAGGCGGTCGATGTCGGCGCCTACCGTCAGGCGCTCCAGCCGCTGAACCTTGGCGATGTGGCGATCACGCAGGTCTACGATCCGACCTTCCGCCCCGATCAGCATGTGGCGCAGGTTCGCATCAGCGCCCAGGCCGACGCCGAGGCGATCACCCCGGAAACCATCGAAGCGGTCGAGACGGCGCTCAGGGCGATCGATCCCGCGATCACCTTTCCGGCCGTCGAATCGGTTGGCCCCAAGGTGTCGGGCGAACTGGTCATGTCGGCGGTCTATGCGGTTCTGGCGTCGCTCGCCGCGATCTCGTTCTATATCTGGCTGCGCTTCGAATGGCAGTTCGCGCTTGGTGCACTGGTATCGCTGGTTCACGACGTGCTGATCACGTTGGGCATATTCGCCGTTTTCCAGATCAAGTTCGACCTGACCACCATCGCGGCGCTGCTGACGATCCTGGGCTATTCGATCAACGATACGGTCGTCGTCTTCGACCGGCTGCGCGAGAACCTGATCAAGTACAAGACGACGCCGTTGCGCGACCTGATGAACCTGTCGGTGAACGAGACGCTCAGCCGGACGGTGATGACATCGGGGACAACCCTGATCGCCCTGCTGGCGCTTGTTCTGCTGGGGGGCGATGTCATTCGCGGCTTTGTCTTCGCGATCACCTTCGGTATCGTGATCGGCACCTACTCGTCGATCTATGTGGCCAAGAACGTGGTGCTCTGGCTCGGCGTCAAGCGCGACTGGAGCAAGAAGGAACCGACGGCGGGAACGCAGTTCGGCGATATCGACGCCTGATCCGGGGCGGCCGGGCCGACGTTTTCGACCGACAGGAGGCGCCATGCGCGTGAACGAGGTCAGCTATACCGACGCACTGCCGTTCGAAGGATACGGTCCCGGCTTCTTCCGGCTTGGCGGAGCGGTGCACGAGGGCAATCTGATCGTCTCGGACGGCGGCATTCGCCCGTGGTCGGGCCTGGACGATGCCGCGACCCTTACGGAACTTGCCGGGCGGGTCGATTTCGTGCTGCTGGGCACCGGGGCCGAAATACGGCCGGTTCCGTCCGCCTTCCGGGCGGCGGTCGAAGGCGCCGGCATAGGAATCGAGCCTATGGCGACACCTTCCGCCTGCCGGACCTATAACGTGCTGCTGTCCGAGGGGCGCCGCATGGCTGCGGCCGTTTTGGCCATTTGACACCCGGAGGCGCTGCCCGTACCCCTGCCGGCGGAACGTTGAGCGGGAAGTGCCCATGGAAATGACCGTAACCGGGCTGGCCTGTATCCGGGGCGGAATGCGGGTGCTCGAAGGAGTGAGCTTTCGCGTTGCGCAAGGGCAGGCGCTGGTGCTGCGCGGCCCGAACGGGATCGGCAAGACGACGCTTCTGCGCACGCTTGCCGGGCTTCAGCCCGCCGACGCGGGCACGGTGGCGCCGGGCCCGGATGCCATGGCCTATGCCTCGCATGCCGATGGCAACAAGGCGACGCTGACGGTTGCCGAAAACCTGACGTTCTGGGCCAGGGTGCACGGGCACGGCTCCATCGAGGCCGCACTGCGCGGGTTCAACCTCGGCGCGCTGACCGACCGCCCGGCGGGCAGCCTTTCGGCAGGGCAGAAGCGGCGGCTGGGATTGGCGCGGATGGCGGTGACCGGGCGGCCGGTCTGGCTGTTCGACGAGCCCACGGTTTCGCTCGATACGGATTCGGTGGCGCTGTTCGCCGGTGCGGTGGGAGCGCATCTGGCCCGGGGCGGCATCGCGGTGATCGCCACTCATATCGACCTTGGGTTGCCCGGGGCCAGCGTATTCGACCTTTCACCCTGCAAGGCCGAGGCCCCCGACGAACACCACGACTTTCACGAGGCCTTCCTGTGATCGCGCTGCTCCGGCGGGATCTCGCGCTGTCGGTCAGGGCGGGGGGCGGCTTCGGGCTGGCGCTTGCCTTCTTCCTGATCGTCGTCACGCTGACGCCCTTTGCCGTCGGGCCGAATGCCGGAACCCTGTCGACGATCGCCGCCGGCATCCTATGGCTCGGGGCGCTGCTGTCCTGCCTGCTGTCGCTCGACCGGATTTTCGCGCTGGACCACGAGGACGGCTCGCTGGAACTGCTCGCCACGGCGCCGATCCCGCTCGAAGGGGTCGCGGCGGTCAAGGCACTGGCGCACTGGCTGACCACCGGCCTGCCGCTGACGCTCGCGGCGCCGCTTCTCGGCGTGCTGCTGAACCTGCCGGGGCCGGGCTATTTGTGGCTCACACTGTCGCTTGCCATCGGCACGCCGGCGCTGTCGGTTGTGGGCACTTTCGGTGCGGCCCTGACGGTGGGTCTCAAGCGGGGCGGGCTGCTTCTTTCGCTGATCGTGCTGCCGCTCTACGTGCCGACGCTGATCTTCGGGGCCGAGGTCGCCCGGCGCGGTGCCGAAGACATGGCCCTGTCGAGCCCGCTTGCGTTGCTCGCCGGCATCACCCTTGCAACGGTTGCATTCCTGCCATTCGCTTCGGCTGCGGCAATCCGTATCAATCTTCGCTGAACTTGTGATGCCAGTGTCGGTTGAGCAGTCTGAATACAAGCAATAGGTTTCGCCGCATGTCACTCTGGGAATACGCCAATCCGCGCAAGTTCATGGGAACCTCGGCCTTCGTTCTGCCGTGGGTGACGGCGTTTACCGCGGTCGCGCTGGCGGTCGGGCTGGTCTGGGGTTTCTTCTTCACGCCGAACGCGCAGAACTTCGAAGCGTCGGTCAAGATCATCTACCTGCACGTTCCGGCGGCAATGATTGCCATCAACTGCTGGCTGATGATGCTGGTCGCCTCGCTGATCTGGCTGATCCGTCGCCATCACGTCTCGGCGCTGGCAGCCAAGGCGGCCGCGCCCATCGGTGCCACGATGACGGTGGTCACGCTTGTCACCGGCGCGATCTGGGGGCAGCCGATGTGGGGCACCTGGTGGGCATGGGATCCGCGCCTGACATCGTTCCTGATCCTGTTCCTGTTCTATCTGGGCTACATGGCGCTGTGGGCGGCGGTAGAAAACCCCGATACGGCAGCCGAACTGACATCGGTCCTGTGCATCGTCGGCTCGGTCTTTGCGGTGCTGTCGCGCTATGCGCTGGTGTTCTGGAACCAGGGGTTGCATCAGGGGGCGTCGCTTTCGCTCGACCGCGAGGAAAACGTCTCGAACGTCTATTACTGGCCGCTGGTGATCACCATCGCCGGGTTCGTCGGGTTGTTCATTGCACTGGTCCTGCTCAGAACCCGAACCGAGGTGCGCGCGCGCCGGATCAAGGCGCTGCTGGCGCGGGAGCGTATGGCGTGATGCTCGACCTGGGGAAATATGCCGCGGAAGTGATCTCGGCCTACGTTGTCTCGATAGCGCTGATCGTGGCACTTGTTGTCGTGTCGCTGCGGCAGGCGCGGCGAACGAGGGTGGCGCTGCGCAAGGTCGAGGCGGCCCGCCTGGAAAAGCGCGATTCGGCCGGGGAGAACGCGCAGAATGGCTAGGATCACGCCGCTGATGGTCCTGCCGCCGGTTGTTTTCGCCGCGGTGGCGGGGCTGTTTCTGGCCGGGATGCAGCGTGACGACCCCAATACGCTGCCGACGGCGCTGAAGGGGCGGGAGGCGCCGGCGATGGCGCTTGAACCCTTCGCAGAAAAGCCGGTGCTGACAAACGAGGCGCTGCGGCAGGGCGAGGTGACGCTGGTGAACTTCTGGGCAAGCTGGTGTGCGCCCTGCCGCGCCGAACACCCGCAACTGATGCAGCTTTCGGCCGAGGGCGTTCCGGTCTACGGCATCAACTACAAGGACACCGAGGAAAAGGGCCGCGCCTTCATTGAAGGGCTGGGCGATCCCTATTCGCTTGCCGGGGCCGATCCGAACGGGCGGACCGGTATCGACTGGGGTGTCTACGGCAGCCCCGAGACATTCGTTATCGACGGGCAGGGCAGGATCGTGCTTCGCTTCGCCGGGCCGATCACGCCCGAGATACTCGAACAGACCATCCGCCCCGCCATGGCAGAAGCGGCGGGCACCGGCGGCGGCTGAACAGGGCCGGAGATCGCCCCGGGGCGGGCGGCCGGAAGAGGGGGCAGCCCTGGCTGCAAGGGGAGCAGACATGACATTCGACCGTTCCATCAAGATTGCGCCGTCGATCCTGTCGGCCGACTTCGCCGATTTCGGCGCCGAGATCCGCGCCATCGAGGCGCAGGGCGCCGACTGGGTGCATATCGACGTGATGGACGGGCATTTCGTTCCGAACCTTACCTTCGGCCCGCCGGCGGTCAGGGCATTCCGCCCGCATGTGACCACCTTCATGGACGTGCATCTGATGATTGCGCCGGTCGATCCCTATATCGACGCCTATGCCGAGGCCGGTGCCGACATGCTGACCGCCCATATCGAGGCCGGGCCGCATGTCCACCGCACGCTTCAGGCGATCCGTGGCGCAGGTTGCAAGGCCGGGCTGTCGCTAAACCCGGGTACCGGCCTCGACGATCTGGATTATCTGCTCGATCTGGTCGACATGGTGCTGGTGATGACAGTGAACCCAGGATTCGGCGGGCAGAAGTTCATTTCCGGCCAGCTTGAGAAGATCCGCAGGCTGCGGGCGATGATCGGCGACCGGCCGATTCACATTCAGGTCGATGGCGGGATCACGCCCGAGACCGCGCCAATGGTCGCCGCCGCCGGGGCGGATGTGCTGGTCGCCGGATCGGCGGTGTTCAGGGGCGGATCGGCCGGGAGCCCGGCGGTTTACGGGCAGAATATCGCCGCCATCCGGACAGCGGCGGAATCGCTTCTGGCGCCGGTCTGAGGGGTCATGCCCCCGCGCCGGAAACTGCGCGCGCAAGGGCGGCGAAACCCTCGATCGAAACCTGCTCCGCGCGTTCCGTGGGCGGAATCCCCGCCGCATCCAGTAGCTTTTCGGTATTGCCGCCCAGCCCCTTCAGGCTGGCGCGCAGCATCTTTCGCCGCTGATTGAAGGCCATCGCCACCACCCGTTCCAACACCGCCGGATCGGCCGGCCACGCGGGTTCGGGGCGCGGCACAAGATGGACCACGGCCGAGCTTACCTTTGGCGGCGGTGTGAAGGCCTCGGGCGGCAGACGCAGGGCGATGCGCGCCTCGCACCGCCATTGCGCCAGCACCGCAAGCCGCCCATAGGCCTTGCTGCCGGGTTGGGCGACGATGCGTTCGGCCACTTCTTTCTGGAACATCAGTGTCAAAGACGACCAGAAGGGGGGCCATTCGGGTGGCGACAGCCAGCGGACGAGAAGTTCGGTCCCGACATTATAGGGCAGGTTGGCGACGACATGGATCGGCGGCGAGAGCAGGGCCAGCGGATCGATTTCAAGTGCATCGCCCTCGACCACCTCGAGCCGGCCGGGACAGGCCGCTGCAATCTCGGCCAGCGCGGGCAGGCAGCGCGCATCCTTCTCGATGGCCAGAACGCGGCGCGCCCCTTCGGCCAGAAGCCCGCGCGTCAGCCCGCCCGGGCCGGGGCCGATTTCCAGCACCGAGGCATTCGAAAGATCGCCCGGAATCCGCGCGATGCGCGCCGTCAGGTTGAGGTCGAGCAGGAAATTCTGCCCGAGCGATTTCCTTGCGGCGAGTCCGTGCTCGCGGATCACCTCGCGCAGCGGCGGAAGCCCGTCAATCGTCGCCATGGTCGGTGCGCCCTGTGTGCCGGGGCGCGCGCGGTCGATCGGGCTTCATGGCTGGGCGCGCGTAGCGGCCATTTCGCCGGCAAGCCGCAGCGCCTCGAGCGTCGAGCGGATATCGGCAACGCCCTTTCCGGCGATGTCGAAGGCGGTGCCGTGATCGGGCGAGGTCCGGATGAACGGCAAGCCCAGCGTCACGTTGACCCCGCGGGCGAAATCGAGCGTCTTGATCGGGATCAGCGCCTGATCGTGATAGGCGCAGATCGCCACGTCATAGCGGGCGCGGGCCTCGGGGTGAAACATCGTGTCGGCGGGCAGGGGCCCCCGGATATCCAGCCCGTCCCGGCGCAGCGTTTCCAGCAGGGGAGCGATCATCTCGATCTCCTCCCGCCCCATGGCGCCGCCTTCGCCGGCATGCGGATTCAGCCCCGCCACCGCGATCCGTGGCGCGGCGATGCCGAAATCGCGGCGCAACCCGGCATTGGTGATTCGGATTGTCCCGGCCAGAAGCTCGGGCGTCAGTGCGCGGGGAACCTCGTGAATGGGAATGTGGATGGTGGCCGGAACGACCTTCAGCGCATTGCAGGCCAGCATCATGACCACGTGGCGGACTCCGGCGAGCGTGGCGAGGTATTCGGTATGGCCCGGATAGGTGAAGCCGGCACCGTCCCTGAGCGCTTTCTTGTTGATCGGCGCCGTGACGATCGCGCCGGCCTTGCCCGATTGAGCCAGCGCGGCGGCGCGGGCGATCACTGCCAGAACCTCGACGGCATTGCCCGGATCGGGTGCTCCCGGGGTTGCCGGCGCGGGAAAGGCGTGGTGCAGCACCGGCAGGGCATCCGCCGCGATGCTGCCCGCCTCGGCCGGCGATCCGATCAGGGCGAAGGGCGTTCCCCCGGGCAGGTGACGCGGGTCGCCGAGCCAGCCGAACGGCATCGTCCCGCGACATTCGGCCCAGACCCGGGCGGCGATTTCCGGGCCGATACCGGCCGGCTCGCCGCAGGTCATCACCGGTGGCGGCAGCGGATCGCACGCGGCCATCAGGGATACCGGATCAGGGCGTTCTCGCGCAGTTCGGCAAGGTAGCTGTCTCCCAGCAGCCCCAGCCGTTCGTTTGCCAGCGCGTTACGCACGACCGAGGGATCGGGCGTTTCCTCGCGGATGGGAGCGCGCGAGCACAGCATCACCAGCACCATGTTTTCACCACGGGTCATGCCGGTGGAAATCTCGTTCCTGTCCAGTCTGGCCAGTTCGAGCGCGATATCGCGCGGGACCGATGCCATCGGCTGGGTAGTGACCGTCAGCCGCTCGGGTGCCTTGCCCTTGTTGACGGTATAGAGGTTGTCGCAGGTATCGACCTTGCCGATGACCCTGGCGGCTTCGGCGCGCGCATCCTCGCCCTGCCCGCCGGGGATCAGATAGGTCGCATATTGCACCTCGACATCCGAAACCTGCGTGACGCCCAGATCGCGCAGCGAAACGAGCTGGAAGATCGCGATCGCATTGGGCGCGACAAGCGGATTGGTGATCTGCCCGGGGGCAAGGTTCGTCACCTGCGCCCGGATTGGCGCCGGAAGTTCCTGGAGCGGCATGGCGCGCGGCAGCCGCCCGCCATTGGGCGCGGTGGGGGAAACCGAATATTCGCGTGCCGCCTCGGCGAACGCGCCGACGCTGGTAGCCGTTCTCTGCAACTCGTCGGCCAGCGCCTGTGCCTGGGCCATTTCCTCGGGGTCGCGTGCCGGCAGAACGATCTCGGCGATCACCGCCTCGACATTGGGGCGGCTGGTACCGCGCGTCAGGGCCTCCTCGACCTCGGCATCGGTGATCTGGATCAGGTGGAAGAAACGGGTGCGCATCACCTCGCGCCAGGCGACCCCGGCGGCGACAAAGTCGCGGAAGGTTTCCTGCTCGACACCGGCGCGCGCGATTTCGCCGACGAAGGCTTCGGTATCCATGTTCGCGCGCCCGGCAAATTCCTCCATGCCGGCGGCGATCTGTTCGGCCGATACGGTAATCCCGCTCTCCTTGGCCGCCTCCATGCGCAGGCGGTCCTCGATCAGCGCCTTGATCGCCCCCTCGTGCAGGTC
Organism: Tropicimonas sp.; assembly: GCF_047971885.1. Lineage (NCBI taxonomy): Bacteria > Pseudomonadati > Pseudomonadota > Alphaproteobacteria > Rhodobacterales > Roseobacteraceae > Tropicimonas > Tropicimonas sp. The sequence goes on from NZ_JBKEAE010000180.1 coordinate 8,222, forward strand.
GCCCGGCGCGCGGAACAGCTCCATCAGCCGCATCCGCTGGTCGACCTCGAAATTGGAAATGCTGCTGTTGTTGACGATCACGGCCGCCCCGAAGGGGTTGCCCGATTGTGCCAGCGCACCCGGTACGTTCAGCAGAAGCAGTGCCGATGTCGCCAGTGACGCAAGGGATTTCAGGATCATGCCTTTTGCCTTCTTCGCTGCCCGTACCCAAAGGGGTCATATGCGTTCTAAGCCAGCCGCGCCGCTGTCACAAGCGGGTCTAGCGGCTGCATCCGATGCGGTTCAGCGGCGGGTTGCGGCTGCCACGGTCGCCGAAGCCCGCAAGCTGGATTTCGAAATTGTAATCGGTGGTCGGCTCAAGCTGGTCGGTCGAGGTGAAGCGCCGCCGGACCGAAAAATCGAAACTGGCACATTCGGTGCGATAGACGATACCCAGCCGCGCCGATGCGGTGCGCTCCATCTCGAAATCGTAGCGATAGTCGAGCGCCGTCGTCCAGCGGCGGTTGATGTCCCACTCGCCGTCGAGCGTCAGTTCCTTGATCGCCTGCGGCCGGTCCTGGACGATGCTCGAATCCATCCAGATATACGAGGTTCCGACATCCAGCATGTCACTGGTCCAGTCGAGCCGGACCTCGTTCTTGGAAAACGAGAAACTGTCATCGAAAAGCGCCCGGTTGGTCAGCGAGAGCCGGTGCGGCAGCGTCAGCCCGACCGCGGCGAGCCATTCGGACCGGTGACCGTCGAGGCTGGCGTATCCGTCGAACTGGTGAAGGTCCTCGTGCCGGATGATCCGGCCGGCGGTGACGCCCATCGACCAGCCGTCGGGGTCGTAGCGGGTCCAGCTCAGCCCGACGTTGGTGCGCAGGCCGCGTTCGAGCTCGTCCGAGGCCGGAAAGCGCGACAGCGAAAACAGGTTGCCCTCGTCGAGTTCGAGCTGGGTGCTTTCGTCGTCCGGCGTATCCTCACCGTCCGAAGGGCTCCAGACTACCTGGACGATAGGCTCGATTACCTGGCCGGCAGCCCCCCCCTGCTTTACCCAAGGCCAGCGCAGCGTGACCACGCTGAACGGCGTGACCTCGGTGACCGGATCGGGATAGTCGCTGTCGTCGCGCACCTGGCTATGGTCGATACGCGCCACCGCCTCGGCGGTAAGAAGCGTTCCCCAGGGGCCGGCCGCATCGCGCCGCCAGTCGAACCAGCCCGATATTCGCGCCACATCCCGGCCGGTGATATCCTCGTCCGAGCGGCGCTGATGGAAATGTCCGTCCAGCGAAAAGCTGGCCTGCCCGCCAAGAAGCGGATCCTCGAACCGTCTGATCCAGTTGATATCGCCGACGAGAAACGGCTGCGTGTCGTTGTCTTCCGAGGAGCGAAGCGACTTGTAGTTGATCACCTCGCCGACGAAAAGCTCGTTGCGCCGTGCCCGCCAGATTTCCAGCGAACTGGCAAGCCGGTCGTCGTCGGAATAGTCGTAATCGAGCAGATAGGCGTCGTCGGATGTGGTCTCGATATTGAAGTCGAGGTTGAAACCGCGGGGCAGCAGGAAGTCGCCCTCGGCGAACAGGTAGCTGCGGGTCTCGTCGACCAGACTGTCGCGGCTGATCGCGCCGTTCAGTTCGATATCGCCGGCCCGGAAGGCCTGACGATAGCGCAACTCCAGCGTATTGGTCCACGAAGTCGCTATATAGGGCGTGACGGTCAGGTCGCGGTGGTCGCCCAGCGTGATGAAATACGGGATCTTGATGCCGAATCCCAGATCGTCGGCGCTGCGCAGGCTGGGTGTCAGAAAACCGGTCCACCGTTTCACCGTCGGGTCGGGCAGGCGCAGGTGAGGGAGATACATCACCGGCAGGCCCATCACCTCGAATGTGGCATGGTCGAAATAGAGTTGCCGCTCCAGTTCGTCGTGAACCACGCTGCGCGCCCGGATCTGCCACAGCGGCACCGGATGCGCGGCGCAGACCTGACAGGACGAGGCCACAGTATTGTATAGAAGCGTATAGCGCCCGCCCTGGCGGCTGATCTCGTTGGTGGCGAGTTGCAGCTGCTGGTCGATGAAGACGCGCGCCGAACGGATCATGCCGTCGCGCAGATCGGGGCTGAGCGCCGCGCCCGATGCAAGAACCACCGTGTCGGGTCCCTGGGTCAGGGTGATCGGCCCCTCGATCTCGAGCCGGTCGTTTTCCTGATCGTAGACCACGCGGCTGGCCCTGAGCCGAACCTCGCCCTGCATCGCCTCGACATTGCCCGAGGCGATCAGCCGCCCGTCGCCCACCAGTTCGACACGGTCGGCCAGCAGGGTCGCCACCTGCGATTGCGCGTCGGTCTGCTGGGCGAATGCCGCAGGGGCCAGCAGGCAGAAGAAGAAAGCCAGAAGACGCGCCTTCATGCTCATCCGTCCTCCAGATGCAACAGCAGCCCCAGCGACATCAGCATCGCGGCAACCGGTGGCGCCCAGGCGGCCAGTGCCACCGGGATATCGCCGTTCTGGCCAAGGACCTGGGCGAAATTCCGGATGAAAAAGGCCGAGAAGCCCATCATCAGCGCGAACAGCACCATCAGGCCGGTGCGGCCGAATCTGGTGTGCCGCATGGTGAAACCGGCGCCGATCATCACCATGGCGGCCAGAAACAACGGCATCGCCAGTTCCATCTGGAACCAGACCCGGTGCTGGCGGGCGGAAAAACCGGCTGCCTCGAGGTTCCTGATGAAGGAGGGCAGGCTCCAGATCTCGATCGCCGAGGGTGAGCCGAAACTGTCGCGGATCTGTTCGGTCGTCAGGGACGAGGGAACCTCGATTTCGGGATAATAGGCGACGTCCCTTTCCGGGTTGTCGATTTTCAGCGGCCATACCTTGGCATTGGTGATTGCCCAGGCGCCATTGGTCAGTTCCGCGCGTTCCGCCTCGATGCGGCGGACGGGGCCGGGATCCTCGGCATCCCGTGGCGCGAAACTGATGAAGCTGACGCCGAACAGTTCGGTTCCGTCGAAATTGGCCCGCTGCGCCCGGATCACGGTCTGCCCTGTCTCGCCGCCCTGACGCAGCCACAGCCCTTCGCGGCTGACCGACATAACGCTGCGCCCGTCGGCTGAAAGTGCTGCGGCGCGCACCTCGTAGGCATGTTTGGTGGCTGCCACCAGCGGGTTGAAGAAGACAACCCCGAACACCCCGATCAGCGCTGCGGTGATCGCCGGTGCGATCATCGCGCGGATCGCCGAGCGCCCGGCGGCGCGGGTCACCACCAGTTCGGATGTGCGGGCGAGGCTGAGAAACAGCGCCTGGGTCGACAGCATGATGACAAGCGGCAGGATCGCATAGAGCCCTTCGGGAACCGACAGCAGCGACAGCCCCAGCGCGTCGAGGAACGAAATCTCGCTCGAATCGAAGCGCCGCATCTGCTCCACCATGTCGAGCAGGACCATGAACAGCCCGAAGACGACGAATATGCCGACAGTGATGAACAGGAACTTGCGGGCGAAATATACCTGCAGCTTCATGCCGTCGCCTCCGGCCGCGGCACGCGGCGGAACAGCGGCGGCCGGCTTGCCGCCCAAAGCATCGTCACGATGGCAAGCACGCCAAGTGCGGTTGGCAGATAGACCAGCGGCCAGAGCGAGGTATCGCGCCGCGCCATGTCGGCGGTGACGTTCTCGACCGCTTGCAGCGCGATGATCAGCACGATGGCAAGGCCGATCTGCGGCCAGACGCCGAAGCGGCTGAACCCGCCCAGCATCAGGGCCGAGAATCCGATCAGCGCCGCGATGAGCGGGTTGAGCGGCTGGGCGATGCGCAGGTGCCCCTCGTAGAGGAAGGCGGCCGGCTTCTTGCGGGTAGCGTCGAGCGCCGCCTGATCGGGTGCAAAAAGCGTCAGCGTGTCGTATTCGCGCACGTCGCGCCTGGTGCGCGGACCCGAGGACATCAGCGCGCCGACATCGTAGGTGAAACTGTCGAACCTGGTCACCGCCAGGCGCATGTCTTCCAGATAGAGTGTATGCGCCTCGCCTTCGACCATCACCAGCTTCGGGCCGGTCGCATCCTGCACCAGATAGGCCTGTGCGGCCATGAATTCGGTGCGCGTATCGTCTTCGCGCGAATCCGACAGGAAAACGTCGCGCAATTCGCCCTGCGGGGTGATCCTGCGGATGTAGAAGGTGATGTCGTCCGTCGGATGGAGGAACTGGCCCTCGGTCAGCAGGCGCGCCGCGACGTTGGCCTCGATCTCGTCGGAGCGGTCGGCAAGCTGGGTGCGGCTGGCCGGCACCAGAACATGGACGAGCAGGCCCATCAGAAGCGACACCATGAGGCCGAAATAGAGCACTGGCCGGGCCATTCGCCAGGGCGACATGCCTGTCGCCTGCGTGACCACAAGCTCGCTTTCGGTGGTCAGGCGGTTGGTGACATAGACCGCCGCGACAAAGGCCGACACTGGCAGGACAAGCCGGATCACGTTGGGCAGCGTCAAAAGCGTCAGCGTGACGAAGATACCGGCCGAACCGCCGTCGGCCAGAAGCTGGTCAAACAGCAGGACGGCGCGGTTGACCCAGTAGACCGAGACCAATACCAGCGAGAAGAAGCCGAAGAGCACCGTCAGCTGGTAGAGATAATATCGGTCGAACTTCGCCACCTGTCCGGCGCTCCGCATGTGGATTCCCGCTTCCGCTTATCCGAAATCCCCGGCGTGGTAAAACCCGCCCGCGCAGAGGTTTGAAGGTTTTGCGAAAATTATTGCCGGTGCGCGTCAGGGCGCTGGCTCATCCGATCGCCTTGCCACGGTCGCGCAGCGCCGAACGGCGCGCGTCGCGCTGGCCGGTGATCTCGGCAATGATGAGAAACGCGGCGAGATAGAGCAACCCGATGCCCAGCACCAGTTCGCCGGGGATGGGGCCGATATCGGCGCGTCGCACGACCTGATTCAGGCTGGTGGCCGAAACCGGATGAATCACCAGCTTGCCGACATAGGCAACCATCTGGACGGTCAGGATCCAGAGATAGTTGCGCCGGATGCGCCGCCCCATCGCGGTCAGGAAGCTGACGTGATAATTCGGCCGCCAGTAATCGTCGGCGAGCACCTTCTGCCAGTTCTGTTCGGTATGCAGATCGCCGTCGACCAGCATGGGTGCGTAGAAGTGAATTTCCATGTAGCGCGCGCGGGCGCGCCAGACGTTGAAATACCTGTAGCGGCGCGCTTCGAGCATCAGGAAGGTCAGGATCAGGATGCCGATCAGCAGGATCGGCAGGGCCGAGGCCTCGGGGCTGGAAAAGGCGATCGAGAATGCGACGCCGAGCGAGATCACCGACCAGTTGGTTGTGGTGTCGAGGCGGGTGCGCCAGATCGTCGAGCGATAGACCTCGCCGCGATAGAGATGTGCCAGCGCGCCGATTTCGGCCGGGGTGAATTCCCGTCTGGTCTGCTTTGCCTCGTCCTGCATTCGTCGTCCCCCCGCGCCCCTGGCAGGTTCGCCGGGCGCCCGCGTTTTCCGCAGCTTAACCGGACAATGCGTTTGCGCAAACCACTTGCGCACCGATGCGGGGAAACTACGCTGGCGATGGCCGGACGCGCGCGTTAGGTAAGGAAAAACTGGTGTGGAGAAACAGATGACCAGACTGCCCGTTCTTGACGTGGAGCCGATGAACCTCGACGCGATCGGTGGATTCGAGGGGCGCATCGCGGTTCTGGTGCCGGAGTCGCGAAAGCTCGATGCGGCGGCGCGGCGGGTCAACCGGCTCTGCAAGGGGGCGCTGAAGCGGCTGGTTGAAAGCGACGGTTTTGGCGATCTGAAACCGGGGCAGTCGGTCGATCTCGGCTGGCCCTCGGGCATGGCGGCGCAGGCAGTTCAGGTGGTCCGGGTCGGAGACAGGCCTGCCGCGCTCGATCTGCGCAAGGCAGGCGCCGAGATCGCGGCCAGGCGCGGCAAGTCCGGCGTGCTGGTGCTGGGCGGCAGCCGCAAGGGGCTGGCGGCGCTGGCGCTTGGCATGCTTCTGCGCAGCTACGCCTTTCTGGAATGCCGCACCGGCGAGGCGGCGGAGCCCGCGCCGGGGATCCTGCGGCTGATGGCCGGCGCGCCCGACGATCTGCTGGCGGAACTGCCGGCGGTCGAGGCGGTGGCGCGCGGTGTCTACTACACCCGCGATCTGGTCAACCTGCCGGCCAACCTGCTGACCACAACCGAATTTGCCGGCCGGCTCGAAGGCTTGCGGAAACACGGTGTCGGGGTCGAGGTGCTGGACGAGGACAGGCTGGCGGAACTGGGCATGACCATGCTGCTCGGCGTCGGGCAGGGTTCGGCGAGCCCGTCAAAGGTAGTGGTGATGCAGTGGAACGGCGGCGGTGACGAGCCGCCGCTGGCGCTGGTCGGCAAAGGGGTGGTCTTCGATACCGGCGGCATCTCGATCAAGCCCGCCGCCGGGATGGAGGACATGACCATGGACATGGGCGGCGCGGGCGTGGTGGCCGGCGTGATGAAGGCGCTCGCCCTGCGCAAGGCGCGGGCGAATGTGGTCGGCCTCGTCGGGCTGGTCGAGAACATGCCCGACGGCAAGGCGCAGCGGCCCGGCGATATCGTTGCCTCGATGAAGGGCGATACGGTCGAGGTCATCAATACCGATGCCGAGGGGCGGCTCGTTCTGGGCGACGTGATGTGGTATGCGCAGCAGCGGTTCCGGCCCTCGGGGCTGATCGACCTTGCCACGCTGACCGGGGCGATCATCGTCGCGCTGGGGCACGACAATGCGGGCGTATTCGCCAATGACGATGCCATCGCCACGGCGTTTCTCAGGGCGGCATCGGAGGAGGGCGAGGGCGCCTGGCGCATGCCGCTGGGCGACAGCTACGCCAGGCTGCTCAAATCCGACAAGGCGGATGTGAAGAACGTCGGCACCCGCTGGGGCGGTTCGATCACCGCGGCGGAATTCCTGCGCCGTTTCGTCGAGGATGACACGCCGTGGATACATCTCGACATTGCCGGTGTCGCGCAGCCGGCCAGCCCGCCGAAATGGGCTCCCAAGGGGGCGTCGGGCTGGGGGGTGCTTTCACTCGACCGGCTGGTTCGCGAGAATTACGAAGGCTGAGGTGTGGGGCAGGCGCTTTTCTACCACCTGACCCGCCAGCCGCTCGAGGCAACGCTTCCGGTGCTGCTGGAACGCGCGCTCGAACGTGGCTGGCGGGTGGTGGTGCGCGGCAGCGATCCGGGCCGGGTCGAATGGCTCGACCAGAAGCTGTGGCTCGGCCCCGAGGATGGGTTCCTGCCGCATGGTCTGGCCGGTGGCCCCCACGACGCCGACCAACCGGTCCTGCTGACCACCGACGCGGCGATCCCCAACGGCGCGGCCTGCCTGATGTCCATCGACGGGGCCATGGTCGGCGTCGCCGAAGCGCAGGCGCTCGACCGTATCTGCATCCTCTTCGACGGTCACGATCCGGCCGCGGTGCAACATGCGCGGGGCCAGTGGAAGGCCCTGACAGGTGGCGGTATTGCCTCGCAATACTGGTCCGAGGAAAGCGGCCGGTGGGAGATGAAGGCCGAAGGGTAGCGTATGCCCGTTCGCGGCCGGTTGGACACCCCATACCATATTCCCGCAACCTTGAATCGTAGCCTGCAAGATACCTTTACGGTATTCAGCAGTTCAATAATATGAAAAGCTCTACTTGGTGCAGTTCATGGCTAGATCTTGCCGGCGTTGTTGCAGAACTCGGCGCCGTGGGGGATTCACTGTGCGCATCCGGTTGGTTAATAGGGGCGTTGTTGCAGAACTCGGCGCCGTGGGGGATTCACTGTGCGAATCCGTATGGTTAATAGGCTTACATGAACAAGCCAGCCCCCTCCCGCTACCGCACAACGAACTGGAAGTCCTATA
>NZ_JBKEAE010000201.1:0-3465 GCF_047971885.1 Tropicimonas sp.
ACCGACGGGGATACGCTGACCATCACTGCGGTGAACGGCACGGCGATATCCGAAGGCCAGACCATCGTTGCCTCCGACGGCGTGAAGATCACGCTGAGCGGCGGTCAGCTGGTCTTCGACGCCACCGGCACCGTCTATGAGGCGGCGCTGATCGGCACCCATAACGATGCCACCTACAGCTACACCATTTCGGACGGCAACGGTGGCTTCGATACGGCCAACGTCGACATGACCTTCTGCGGCGTGACCAACACGCTGGAGACGATCAAGGCCAGCCTGCCCGACAGCGGTGTGGTCAACATCTCGCTCGATCAGACCGGCGGCGAATTCTACAACGCCACGATCACCCAGACGGGCGACGACCGTTTCGACGGCAAGACCTTCGACATCGCCTTCTGCGGCAACGTCAATCTCGGCATCCAGACCGGCCAGGACATCCTGGTCAACTTCTACATGGGTGACGAGGCCTCGGCGCCCGATTCGATCGCGCATCCCGAGAACCTCGATCTGGTGAACTGGATCCTGAACCAGGATTTCACCTCGGTCGACAATGGCGACGGTACCAGCACCACCTATACCGAAGCCGAGATTCAGGGCGCGATCTGGGGTCTGACCGACGGGTTCGTCTTTGTGAACGAGGCCGTTCCGGCCTTCGGCACCAAGGCGAATGCGCAGGAAATCTACCAGCAGGCGCTGCTGAACGGCGAAGGCTACGTGCCGGGCGAAGGCGATATCGTCTCGATCATCGTCGATCCGGTCGATGGCGCGGCGACCAGCGGCAACGAGCAACCCTTCATCATTGGTATCGACTTCGATGATCTCGCACAGGATTGCTTCTGCTTCGGATGAAATTGACCGGCCCGCGCGCGGGCTGGCCTCCCCGGGTTCCGGCAGGTCCAAGTGCCGGAACCGTCCTGCCAAACGGCAGAACGTGAACCATGGCGGAGACTTGGACCTCCGCCGATTTCTGGAGTGACTAAAATGAAAGTACTTTCACTGGCCGGCATTTCGGCCGCGGCGTACGGGCTGATGAACTCGGCCGTGCTCGCCTCCGATTGCATCACTGCTCCCTTCAAGCCCGAATGCCAGACCTCGGTGCCGGAGATCAGCGCGATGGAAGGCACCGCCGCGCTGGTCGCGCTGGCCGCTGTCGTCCTGCTGGTCTGGGAGCGCCGCCGCCGCGCGGCCTGACCTCCTGCGGAGTTGAAAACGACGGGTCCCTGCCAGCGGTTGGGACCCGTCTTCCATTGTCGGACAGATTTATTAGATTCATGCCATGATACCCGAGACAGCCCTTCGGAAAGACCCGCTGCGGCACAGGACAGCCTGGGTTCTGGCCCTCGTTCTGCTGGTGTTCGAACTCGGCGCGATCGGGCTGACCTACAAGCACGCAATCGGCTTCATCTGCCTCGACAACTGGCCGGCCTGGGCCTGTCGCGGCGCCTCCATGGCGCTGGCTTCGGTCTATACGCTGTTCGGGGCGCTGGTGCTGTATTTCCTGCTGCGCCGGTCGCAGGCGGCCGAGCTTTTTTCCGATGCGGGGCGCGATCTGCGGCCGCTGATCCTGAACCTCGCGGGCCTTGCCGTCGCGCTGGTGCCGCTGGCCCTGCTCCGGCAGGGCGATGGAACACGGATGCTCTGGGCGGCACTGGTCCTGTGGGTCGTCGGTTTCGGGCTTCTGCTTGCCGGACTGGTCCTGCTGGTTGCGCCGGTTCACCGGCTGCGCCGGCTGTTTTCCGAATCCGGCGGCCAGCTTCTTGCGGTCGTTGCCGCCGGGTCGCTTGCGCCGGTTCTGGCGGCCGAAACCCGGCCCATGTGGCGGCTCGACGCGATCACCGACATGACATTCGCCGCCGTGGCGTGGATCGTCCGGCGCGCGGGTTACGACATTCAATCCTATCCGGACGAAAAGGTCATCGGTGCGGACGGATTCTTCATCCATATCGCGCAGCAATGTTCGGGGGTCGAGGGGATAACGCTGGTGACGCTGTTCGTCACCATCTATCTTGTCCTCTTCCGGCGGGAGCTGCGGTTTCCCCGCGTTCTCTGGCTCTATCCGGCCGGTATCCTCGCCTCGATGGTTCTCAATATCGTCCGTATCGCGCTGCTTCTCATGATCGGGCTCGAAGGCCGGCCCGAACTTGCGGTCGGCGGCTTTCACAGCCACGCGGGGTGGCTGATGTTCACCCTGGCGGCCTTTGGCATCATCTATGTGGCCAGATCGCTTCCGGGTCTGCAAAAGACGGCGCCTGACACCGCGCTTCCCGGTGTCGCCGCGCCGCTGCCGCCGCTGTCGCAGGATGCGAATGCCGCCCGGATACTGCCCTTTGCGGTATTCATGTTCTCGGCGCTGCTTGCGCAGGTGTTCAGCCAGAATCCGGCGCTGGTATATCCGCTGCGGGTCTGCCTGATGCTGGCCGCGCTGGTCCTGTTCCGGCAGGTCTATGCAGCTCTGCCGCGACGGCCCTCGGCCCTGTCGCTTGCGGTGGGTGCGGCGATCGGCGCGATGTGGGTTCTGGTTCCCTATCAAGTCGCTGACAGCGCGCCGCCGTTCGGGCAATTGTCGGGGGGCGGTCTGGCGATCTGGATGGTCGCGCGCGGCTTCGGCACAATCGTGCTGGTTCCGCTGATCGAGGAACTGTTCTTTCGCGACTATCTCGAAGGTCGGCTGCGCCCGCTGTTCGGACCGGTTCTTGCCGCCTGTATTGGCGCGGCGCTCTTTGCCGCGCTTCATGACCGCTGGGCCGAGGCGTTCGTTGCCGGTCTTGCCCTGTCATGGGTGATGAGCCGCCGCCATCGCCTGGCCGATGCGGTTGCGGCCCACGCGGTCGCCAATGCGATCGTATTCGCCGTCGCGCTGATTTTGGGCGATTTCCACATCATTTGAAGGGCGCAACCCGTCGCGCCGGCAGGGTGCGGTCGCGTGGACGGAACGATGGAAAGACCGCTTTTGTGCGGCGGCGATTCGATGTTAGGCTCGGATTGCATATCGGATGTTCCGCACAACCCGGAGAGGATCAATGCACTTCAACCAGATATTTCCGAACGGCCGGCAGGCCCTGACGCTGGCCCTGGCGCTGACGGCGGCCGGCTGGGCCGCCGAAGCGCAGGAGGCCGCCGGTTCGGCCGACCTGCCCAATGTCCTCGTCATCATGGGCGACGATATCGGCTGGTTCAACACCAGCGCCTACAACAGCGGCATGATGGGCTACACCACCCCCAATATCGACAGTATCGCGGCGGACGGTGTCCGCTTCACCGATGCCTACGGCCAGCAGAGCTGCACGGCGGGGCGCGCGGCCTTCATCACCGGACAGTCGCCCAAACGCACCGGGCTGCTGAAAATCGGGATGCCCGGCGATCCGATCGGGCTTCAGCCCGAGGATCCGACCATCGCCGAAATCCTGAAACCGATGGGCTACGCCACCGGTCAGTTCGGCAAGAACCATCTGGGAGACCTCGATC
>NZ_JBKEAE010000119.1:0-7655 GCF_047971885.1 Tropicimonas sp.
AACACCGGCTCCGTTCTGTCGACGACGACCACCGACGCAAACGGAACCTACCTGTTCGACAACCTCAACGCCGGCGACTACCGGGTGCAGTTCATCACCCCGGACGGCTACGGGTTCACCACTGCCAGCAGCGCGGCTGCCGAACAGGCCAACAACGATTCCGACGCCAGCCTGATCAACGGGCTGACCGATACCATCACGCTCGCCATCGGCGAGGCCGAGCGCGACATCGACGCCGGCCTGGTCCGCAGCGACCCGGGAACCGCCTCGCTGGGCGATACCGTCTGGCACGACGTGATCAACGACGGCGTGCACAACAAGTTCGAATTCGGCATTGCCGATGTCCCGGTCCGGCTGATCGACGCCGATACCGGGGCGACGATCGCCACGACAACCACCGACGGGGCTGGCCACTACCTGTTCGAAAACCTCTACGCCGGCAATTATCTGGTCGAGGTCGAGGCCCCCGAGGGTTACGAGTTCACCAAGCAGAGCACGGTCGGACCCGAGGAGGTCAACAAGGATTCGGATGTCGACCGCGCGACCGGACGCACCGGGGTCATCGTTCTCGACGAGGGCGAGCAGCAGCGCTATGTCGACGCCGGCCTGACCTATGTCGACACCGGCACCGCCTCGCTGGGCGACAAGGTCTGGTACGACACCAACCAGAATGGCACCCAGGATGCCGGCGAACGTGGCGTTGCCGGGGCGACGGTCCAGCTTCTGGACGGCGACGGAACCAGCGTTCTGGCCACAACGACAACAGATGCGAACGGCAACTACCTGTTCGACAACCTCGACTCCGATTTCTACCGGGTTAAGTTCTTCGCCCCCGACGCATTCGTCTTCACCACGCCGGGAACTTTTGGTGACGATCTGGTGGGAACCGACTCGGACGCCGATATCGCAACCGGCATGACCAATTCGATCCACCTGTCGATCGGCGAAGCCGAGATGGATATCGACGCGGGCATCCACTACGATCCATCGCTGCCCTCCTACGATCAGAGCTATTTCATCGCTCCGGATGCGGCGTTCGACTACTTCGGCTGATATCCGTCGCGAACAGAACAACCGGGCCGGCGCCAAGCGCGCCGGCCCGGTACTGCGTTGTCACCCCGGCACGCGCCGGCTGCGATCAGCCCTTCACGCCCGAAGAGATCATCACCGCCTCTGTCACCTTCTTCTGGAACACCAGGTAGGTGATGATCACCGGCGCGGCGGCCAGCAGGGCCAGCGCCATCATCCGGGCGTAGGCGACCCCGAAGGTGTCGTTGACCTGCGTGATGCCGACCGGGATGGTCATCATGTCCTCGCTGGTGACAATCAGGAACGGCCAGAAGAAGTTGTTCCACGCCATGATGAAGGTGATGATCGCCAGCGCCGTGGTGATGCCCCAGTTGAGCGGCAGGTAGAGCTTGAAGAGCAGGGTGAATTCGCCGCCGCCGTCAAGCAGCACCGCCTCGCGCATCTCCCTGGGGATGGCGTCGAAGAACTGCTTGTAGACGATCACCACCACCGGAACGATCAGTTGCGGCAGGATGATACCCCACCAGGAATTGACGAAGCCGAGATCGTTCATCAGCACGAACTGGGCGACATAGAGCGCCGGAACCGGCACCATGAAACTGGCCACCACCGCCAGATAGAGCGCCCTGCGCCCCGGAAAGCGCAGTTGCGACAGCGCATAGGCGCACATCATTCCGAAGAGCAGAACGATGGCGGTGATGATCACCGATGTGCCGACAGAGTTGAGATACCAGCGCGGCAGTTTCGAATTCGACAGCACCTCGGTATAGGCACTGAAATTGAACTCGTCGAGCAGCACGCCGGCATCCGAGACGATCCGCGCCTCGCTTCTGAGCGAGGTCGTCAGCGCCCAGTAGAGCGGGAAGATCCAGATCAGCGCGGCGATCACCACGATACCGGCAAAGGCGATATTCCGGATGCGTCTGGCGGTCATTTCCGGCCTCCGATCCTGAGAAGCTGAAACTGAAGTACCGAGACGATCATGATGGTCGCGAACTGGACCATCGCAATGGCCGAGGCATAGCCGCCGTGGTTGAGCTGGAACGCCTCGCGGTACATCTGCATCAGCAGCACGTAGGAGCGGTTGAACGGGCCGCCCTTCGACAGCAGGTAGACCTGATCGAAGAGCTTGAGTTGCAGGATAAGCTGCAGGGTCAGCACCAGCGCGGTGACCGGCCACAGCAGCGGCCAGGTCACCCGCCAGAAACGCTGCCAGGCGGTCGCCCCGTCCAGCGCCGCCGCTTCATAGAGGTCTTCGGGGATGTTGCGCAGCCCGGCGATCAGCAGCAGCACGTTGAAGCCGTTCGTCCACCAGATGGTGACCACCGCGATCATCGGCATCACCCAGTAGGGGTCCTTGAAAACGGCGATCGGCCGCCCGGTTATCGAGGCGATCAGCGGTTGCAGCACGCCGAACTGGAAATCGAACATCCACGCCCAGATCATCGTCACCACCGAAACCGGCAGCACATAGGGCATGAAGAACAACGTCAGCACCAGCGCCTGGACCCGCCCGCTCAGGTTGTTGACCGCCAGCGCGATCAGCAGCGCGATGATCGTGGTGGGAACGACGGTCAGCAGCACGAAATAGAAGTTGTTCCACAACGAGGTATAGAACAGCTTGTCGCCGAGCAGCATGGCATAATTGGCAAGTCCCACCCATTCGCCATCGCCGATCAGCGGTGAATCGGTAAAGCTCATCACGACGACCCTGTAGGTCGGGTAGAGGAAGAACACCACGAACACGAACAGGAAAGGCGCCACCAGCAGCAGCGCCGAGCGTAATTCGCGGGCCTCACGCTTGTTTCTGGACACGGGATTCCTCCTCTCGGCGGGCGCGGGTTCCGGAGGCGGCGGATGCGCCCCCGGAGTTGCGGATCAGCAGATGCGGATCAGTTCAGCAACGACTGAAGCTCTTCCTTCATCTGCCCGGCGGCTTCCTCGGGGCTGAGAAAACCGTGAACCGCCGGCGCGATCAGGTTGTCGACCGCATCGTAGACCGGCGAGGCCACCCCGGCGATGGTCGTACGCGGATCGAAGGCCGCGTGATCGGTCAGCGAGGCATAGGTCGCGTTGGGCTGAAGCGCCTGATATTCGGCGCTCTCGACGGTGGGAACATAGGCCGGGATATGGCCGGCTTCCGCCCATGCGATCGAGTGTTTTTCCATCCAGCCGATCACCGTCAGCACCGCGTCGCGGGTCTCCTGCGACATGTTGGGATCGTTGGGGATGGCAAAGGCGTGCGAATCCGCCCAGGTTGCCGGCGCGCCGAGGATCTGCGGCGTGTCATTGGCAAACCACTCGAAAGCGATGGTGCCGGCATCGCGCATGTCGTTGTAGGTGGGCACCTCCCAGACGCCATTGATCGAGATCACCGACTTGCCGCCCGAGAACAGCGCCACCGACGCCTCGTACGAGGCCTGCTCGGGGACCAGCCCCCTGGCGCGCCAGTCGGCCATGACGGCGATCGCCCTGGCGGCCTTGTCCAGGTTGTCGCCGGCCAGAACCTCGCCATCGGTGACAAGCTCGCCGCCCTGCTGGCGGAACAGGGTGTAGAAGATGCGCCAGGTACCGCCGCCGCCCTCGGACTGGAAGCTGAGCGGATCGCTGAAGCCGTTCTCCTTGGCCCAGGTCAGGAAGCGCAGCATGTTCTCTTCCGAGTCGATGCCGGTCAGGTTGCCGTCGGCATCGAGCCATTCGGTGCCTTCCAGCGCCGTCCTGTTGTAATAGGTGATGATGGCGTGGATATCGAACGGGAAGGCCATCATCTGCCCGTCCGGGTCCGATGCTGCCTCGAGCGCGGCAGGGAAGAAATCGTCCTTGGTCAGACCGGCGGTCGTCAGATCGGCGTCGGTGATCGGCGACAGCACGCCCTCTTCCAGCGCCAGCGGCAGGCGCGACAGGTGATAGGTCATGATGTCGGGTCCCTGGCCGACCAGAACCGATGTGCGCACCTTGGTATAGAAGGGCTGGCCCCATTCCAGCGTCGTCGCGCTGATCTGGATATCGGGATGCTCGTCGTTGAACTGCTTGATCAGCGCCTTCATCCGCACGCCATCGCCGCCTGACAGGAAATCCCACCATTCGACCTGCACCGCCGACATCGCCGGGCCGGACAGGCCAAGCGCGATGGCGGCAGACGCAATCAGTTTCGCATATTTGCCCTTCATTCTTCTTCCTCCTCAAGAAAAGTGGAACGGTCTGTTGAACCTCTACCGAAGGCGGGTTCCTTCGCTGTCGAACAGGAAAATCCTTCCCGGTTCTGGGACAACGGTCTGGATGGTGCCGCGCATGCCGTGGCGCGCGCCGGTCTGCTGGAAGATCACCGGATCGCCGCCTTCCAGCGTGCCGTGCTGATAGGAAATCCCGCCCAGTTCCTCGGCGACATCCACGGTCACCCGCAGGCCGGCCTCCGTGCTCAGTGTCAGGTGTTCGGGCCGGATACCGACGACAACCGGCGCGCCCTCTGCGGGCCGGGCACTCAGCGCGATGTCGTAAACCGCGTCCTGCTGGCCGTTGAGGCGGGCGGCGATGCCCTCATCGGTATGCCCGGCGACGGCCGCCTCGAAGAAGTTCATCGACGGCGAGCCGATGAAGCCGGCGACAAAGCGGTTCGACGGGTCCTCGTAGAGGTCGAGCGGGTTGCCCCATTGCTGCACATAACCGCCCTGCAACACGAAAATGTCGTCGGCCAGCGTCATCGCCTCGACCTGATCGTGGGTGACATAGATCATCGTCGCGCCGAGCGCCCGGTGCAGCCGCGCCAGTTCCAGCCGCATCTGCACGCGAAGCTCGGCGTCGAGGTTGGAAAGCGGCTCGTCGAACAGGAAGACCTTGGGCGCGCGCACGATGGCACGGCCGATGGCGACCCGCTGCCGCTGTCCGCCCGAAAGCTCCGACGGCTTCTTGTCCAGCTGCTCGGTCAGCTTGAGGATCTCGGCCGCCTCGCGCACCTTCCGGTCGATCTCGGCCCTGGGGCGCCTGGCCAGTCGCAGGCTGAAGGCCATGTTCTCGAAAACCGTCAGGTGCGGATAGAGCGCATAGGACTGAAACACCATCGCCACGCCGCGCTTGGCCGGATCCTCGTGGGTGACATCCTCGTCGCCGATGCGGATCGTGCCCGAGGTCGTGTCCTCCAGCCC
The DNA here is from genome assembly GCF_047971885.1 of Tropicimonas sp. Taxonomy (NCBI): domain Bacteria; kingdom Pseudomonadati; phylum Pseudomonadota; class Alphaproteobacteria; order Rhodobacterales; family Roseobacteraceae; genus Tropicimonas; species Tropicimonas sp. The sequence goes on from NZ_JBKEAE010000119.1 coordinate 5,172, forward strand.
GGCGATCATCCGCAGAAGGGTCGACTTGCCGCAACCGGACGGGCCGACGAAAACCGCGAACTCGCCCTTGCGGACGGTCATGTCGACACCGCGAATGACATCCACCGAGCCGAACGATTTGGTTACCCCGTCGAGACGAACCCCGATCTCCTCCATGCCCGTTTCCTCCTTGTCAGCTTGCCGGGCCGCGCGGCGCCTGTGCCACGTCAGTCCAGCGCCAGTCGCACCATGTTGTACGAGAACGCAGGCAGTTCCCCCGTCAACGCGCCATCGCTTACCCCGAGCCTGCTGCCGGCCTGCGGCGCGATCCGGCCGGGCTCGCGGCTGGTGTTGGCAATGCGGGCCTCGGCAGCGTTTCCGCCCAGAACCTGATGGTCGATCAGCCGCGCCCCTTCGAAGCCGTTCAGCGCGATGTCGATCTCCATCGCCTCGTCCGGGTTCCGGTTGACGGCGAAAACCGTCAGCGATTTTCCGTCTTTCGCCAGAACCGCCGCAATATCGAGGTAGGGCACGTCCTGCGCCACCTCCTCATCGTAGCGCGGGCAATCGACCGAAACGTTCATCGCCGTGCCACGCCCGTAGAGGCTGGCGAACTGATAGGGATAGTAGATCGTGGTCGCCCAGGCCTTGCCGCCCTTTTCTGCCCGGATCGGCGCGATGATGTTGACCAGCTGGGCGATGCAGGCGATCCGCACCCTGTCCGATCGCCGGATGAACTCGTTCAGCAGGCAGCCGATGAAAAGCGCATCCTCGAGGTTGTAATCCTCCTCCAGAAGCGCCGGCGCCTCGGGCCAGTCCCATTCGCTCCAGTTCCTGCTGTCCTGCTCGCGGTTGTGATACCAGACGTTCCATTCGTCGAAGCAGATATGGACATCGTTCTTCGCCCGCTTCTTCGCCTTCACATAGTCGATGGTCCCGGCGACCGACTGGATGTAGCGCCCGGTCTCCTCGACCTTGGCAAAGAAGTTCAGGCTGTTGTGGCGGGAATTGCCGTAATAGTTGTGCAACGAGATGTAATCGACATTCTCGTAGCATTCCTCCAGAACCTGCCGTTCCCAGTCCGGGTAGGTCGGCATCTTGTCGTTCGACGAGCCGCAGACGATGGTTTCGATATCCCTGCCAAAGGCCTTGACCGCCTTGGAGGTTTCGTCGGCCAGCCGGCCATATTCCTTCGCCTCCTTGTGGCCGATCTGCCAGGGGCCGTCCATCTCGTTACCCAGACACCACATGTTGACGCCGTAAGGTTTCTCGACACCATGATTGCGGCGCAGGTCGCTCCAGTAGGTGCCGGACGGGAAGTTGCAGTATTCGACGAAATTGCGCGCCTCCTCGATACTCCTGGTGCCGAGATTGACCGCAAGCATCATCTCGATCCCGGCATCTTTCGCCCACTGGGCGAATTCGTTGATACCGACCTGGTTGGTTTCCTTCGAGCGCCAGGCAAGATCGAGCCGCACCGGGCGGTTTTCCTTTGGCCCGATGCCGTCCTCCCATTTGTAGGCAGAAACGAAATTGCCGCCCGGATAGCGGATCGCCGGGATTTTCAGCGCCCGCACCAGTTCGAGGACATCGCCGCGAAATCCGTACTGGTTGGCGGTCGGGTGGCCGGGTTCGTAGATGCCGGTATAGATCGCCCGGCCCATGTGTTCGATGAACGCCGAATAGAGCCGGTCGTCGATCTGGGAAATGACAAAATCCCGGTGTATGGTTGCGCGGCCTCTCACGTTCCCCTCCAGCGTAGCGACTCCGACAATATCGTCAGCACGTTAGGACGGAACGGAGTTATCGGACAATTAACATTTTCGCGCTTATCGTTAACAGAAATGGTAACGCGATCATCGATTCAGTCGCAGCCGGATCAGTTCGAGCAGGCGCCCGGCGGCAACCGATGTCGTCCGGTCGCGCGGGCGCAGGATGTGATAGGGCTCGATCTCGATCGGGCGCGCCACCGGCAGCAGCGCCAGGTCGGCGGAATAGGGCGGAGACAGCAGCAGATCGCTCACCTCGCGGGTCACCACCGCGACAACCTCGGAATCGCGCAGCAGCGCCATGATCGCCACGACCGAGGCGGTCTTGATCAGGTTGGCGGGCAGGCTGACCCCCTCGTCGTGAAAGGCGATCTCCAGCGCATGGCGGATCGGGGCGCCGCGGTCCTGCATCGTCCACGGATAATCGACCAGATCGGCCAGCAAAACCGGCGCCGCCCCGGCCAGAGGGTGATCGCCGCGCACCATGAACAGGACGGTTTCGCTGCCCGCCGGAAAAATCTCGAAATCGCGCGAATAGGCTTCGCGATCGAGCCTGCTCAGGGTGAAATCGTATTCTCCCCGGTCCAGCCCCCGCATCAGGCGCGCCGAGGTCGAGACATCGAGCGTCACGTCGACCATCGGCGCCTCCTGTTTCAGGTCCAGAATGGCCGGAATGACGATCGCCAGCGCGCCGCCGGTCACCGCGCCGACACGGATCGCACCCCCCAGGCCGGCA
>NZ_JBKEAE010000189.1:0-5118 GCF_047971885.1 Tropicimonas sp.
TGCCGGCAAGGAGGCCGAATTCACCTGCACCGTAAAGGCGATCAAGGCGCCCGCGCCGGCCGAACTGGACGATGATCTGGCAAAGCGCTTCGGTGCCGAAAGCCTCGACGCGCTCAAAGAGCAGATCCGCGAGCGTCTGGAAACGGAATATGCCGGCGCCGCCCGTGCGGTGATGAAGCGCAGCCTGCTCGACAAGCTCGACGAGATCGTCGATTTCGAGGTGCCGCCGTCGCTCGCCGATGCCGAGGCCAGCCAGATCGCCCACCAGCTCTGGCACGAAGAGAACCCGGAGGTTCAGGGGCATAACCACGACGCGATCGAGACCACCGACGAACACCGGCGCCTTGCCGACCGGCGGGTGCGGCTTGGCCTGCTGCTGGCCGAAATCGGTCAGAAGAACGAGATTCAGGTCTCGGACGCCGAGATGACCCAGGCGATCCTGAATCAGGCGCGCCAGTACCCCGGCCAGGAGCGCGAGTTCTTCGAGTTCATCCAGAAGAATCCGCAGGCGCAGCAACAGGTCCGCGCGCCGCTGTTCGAGGACAAGGTCGTCGACTACATCTTCGAACTGGCGCAGGTCGAGGATGTGGAAGCCGACAAGGACAAGCTCAAGGAAGCCGTCGAGAAGCTCGACGAGGAATAGGCGATCCGGACGGATTGATGCGAAAAGCCGCGGCCTCGAAGCCGCGGCTTTTCTGTTGCTGGTCGATGCCCCGCACGGCCCCCCACGAGCCGCTTCGGGCAATTCCGTGATCGATCAGCACCTGCCTGTGCTGTTCACCGCGGTTGCGCCGGATGGCTTGACAGGCGGGGGTTTCTCGCCCATATGGCGCACTCTGCATTGGGGTGTGCCCGGTGCGAACGATAATCACGCCCTGGGAAGGGCGCGCTGTCCGAGGTGCCGGAATGCCGGCGTGAACGCCCGAAAGGGGGCCGAAGGGACGCGGAAGCAGAAGGTGAGACATATGTTTGCGGTTCTCAGGACCGGCGGCAAACAGTACCGCGTTCAGGCGGGCGATGTGCTGCGGGTCGAAAAGCTGGCGGCGAATGCCGGCGAGACCATTCAGTTCAACGATATCCTGATGGTCGGCGGAACGGTCGGAACGCCGCTGGTCGAGGATGCGGCCGTGCAGGCCGAGGTCATCGAGCAGATCAAGGGCGTCAAGGTGATCAGCTTCGTCAAGCGCCGCCGCAAGCACGGCTCGCAACGCAAGCGCGGCCATCGCCAGCAACTGACCCTGCTGCGGGTGACCGAAATACTCGAGACCGGCGCCGGGGCGACCGGCGTGAAGGCCGCAACGGGCGCCGCTTCGGCCCCCGCAGCCGAGCCCGTCGAAGCCTGAGTCCGAAGGAGTAGAACGAAATGGCACATAAGAAAGCAGGCGGTTCGTCCCGCAACGGTCGCGACTCCGACGGTCGCCGCCTCGGTGTGAAGAAATATGGCGGCGAAGCCGTTCTTCCCGGCAACATCATCGTGCGCCAGCGCGGCAACAAGTGGTGGCCGGGCGAAGGCGTGGGGCAGGGCAAGGATCACACGATCTTCGCGCTGGTCGAAGGTAATGTGAAGTTCCACAAGGGCCTCAAGGGCCGGACCTTCATTTCGGTACAGCCGCTCGCGCAGGCCGCAGAGTAAGCCGGACCTCAATCGAACGATGCATCATGAGAGGACCGGCGCAGGGCCGGTCCCTTCGGAATTTACGACGGAAGGCTCCGGAAATGCGGTTTGCAGGCGACAACAGGTGCGGCGGCGGCGCTGCGCGACAGCCGGTCGTGCGGCCGTTGTTCAGCGCCGCGTTCTGGGCCACGCTGGCATTCGTCACCTGGACGGCCTTTCGGCTCGGTCAGGTGCGGATGCAGCCCGATGCGATCGCGTCGAGCGTTCCGGGCTTTCTGTCACGGCTGATTCTGCGGCCGCTCGACCTGATATTGCAGGGCGGGCTTGCGGTTCTGCCGTCGCCGTTTGCGATGCAGGCGGCTGTGGTTGCGGCCGCCCTCGCCGCGATTACGCATGAATTGCAACTTCAGCGCCCGTCTTTGGGAGGAGACGCGGCCTGACGCCGTTCGGCTTCCCCTTGCCGGGAAGCGACTCCCGGCAGGAGGAGAGCGATGCAAGTCAAGACACCCGTCGACCAACCCGTCATTCAGGCGGAGCGTATCACGCTGCGGCCGCTGCGCGCTTCGGACAAGGGGTTGCTGGAGCTTTACGCGGGGGATTCGCGCGTTGCCAACGGTACGCGCTCCATTCCGCACCCCATGCCGCCGGGATCGGTCGAGGCATTCATCGCGCGTGGCCTGTCCGACGACCGCAAGGCCGATGTCTGGGCGATGGACGGCACGGTCGCCGGCCTGGGCGAGGTGGTGGGCGTCGTTTCTCTGTTGCGGATGGAGGATGCGCCGAACAAGTCCGAGATCGGCTACTGGGTTGCGCCGGTGATGTGGCGCAGCGGGCTTGCCTCCGAGGCGGTCGGCGCCCTGCTCGACGCCAATCCGCAAGGCTGCGATACCGTCTTTGCCGAGGTTTTCCAGGACAATCCGTTTTCGGCACGGGTACTGACCAACGCCGGATTCAGGTATATCGGCGACGCGGAAACCTATTCGGTGGCGCGTGGAGCGAACGTGCCCACTTGGACCTATCTCAAGAAGATGAAGTAGATGGCACGCGGGCGGGACGACACCACGATCATCACGCCCAGACTGATCCTCCGCCCGCTGCGCCAGAGCGACGGGCCGGCGATCGTTGCCGGCGTCGGATCGCTGGACGTTGCGAAATGGCTGGCGGTTGTACCGCATCCCTATGGCCCGGGCGATGCCGCGGAATTTCTCGCTTTTGCCAACGGGCGGCGCGACCATTGGGCCATCACGCGTGAGGGCATTCTGATTGGTGTCATCTCGACCGATGGCGAGATCGGCTATTGGCTGACACCCGAAGTCTGGGGCCATGGCTACGCCACCGAGGCCGCCGGAGCGGTTGCGGACCGCTGGTTCGCCGCACCGGACGCCGGCGATCTTCCGGCGCGCCACAAGGTCGGGAACCGGGCGTCTGCCAGATGCCTGCAAGGGTTGGGCTTTGTCTATACGGGGCACGGGATGCACCGGTCGCGTGCGCTCGGGCGCGACATGCCGGGCCTTGCCATGCGCCTGACCCGCAGCGCCTGGGAGGGGCGGTTGCGCCTGCCGTTTCTTGTCACGGCACGCACCCGAACCCGCCCGCTGACAGCGACGGATGCGAAGCGGCTGAGCGCGATCGTGGGCACGCCCGATGTCGCCCCCATGACCTCGTCCATCTCCTGTCCGTGGTCCGAGGATGCCGCTGCGGAGTGGATCGAGGATCGTCGCTGGAAGGGCCAGCCCGGATTCTGCATCGGCTTGTGCGAGCGGGTAGGCGGTGCGCTGATCGGATTGATCGGGCTCTCCCCGGCGGGCGAGGATGAAACGGCAAGCGTGATGTACGCACTGGACAAATCCCGCTGGGGGGCAGGGCTGGCAAGCGAGGCGGCGGCCGCGCTTTTGCGCGCGGTCTTCCGGGATTTTCCGCTTGCGGCGGTGACTGCCGGGCATTTCACCGACAACCCGGCATCGGGCCGGGTCCTGCGGAAGCTCGGCTTTGCCCATGTGGAGGACGGAATGGGGCAATCGCTGGCACGGCTTGAGCCTGCGCCGGTTTCGCACTATCGCCTGAACCGATCCACCTTCGAGGCCCGCACATGAAGTTTCTCGATCTTGCCAAGGTCTATATCCGTTCCGGCGGCGGTGGCGGCGGCGCCGTTTCGTTCCGGCGCGAGAAATTCGTCGAATATGGCGGTCCGGACGGGGGCGACGGCGGCCGGGGCGGCGACGTGATCGCCGAAGCGGTCGAAGGGCTCAACACCCTGATCGACTTCCGCTATCAGCAGCACTTCTTCGCCAGGAACGGCCAGCCCGGCATGGGCCGGCAGCGTACCGGCGCCGATGGCAAGGATATCCTGCTGCGGGTTCCGGCGGGTACCGAGATCCTCGAAGACGACGAGGAAACCGTGATTGCCGACCTGGAGCAGGCCGGCGACCGGGTGGTGCTGGCGCGCGGTGGCAACGGCGGTTTCGGCAACCTGCATTTCAAGACTTCGACCAATCAGGCGCCGCGCCGCGCCAACCCCGGGCAACCCGGTGTCGAGCGGACGATCTGGTTGCGGCTCAAGCTGATCGCCGATGTCGGCCTGCTGGGCCTGCCCAACGCCGGCAAGTCGACCTTTCTGGCCGCCACCTCGAACGCGCGGCCGAAGATCGCCGATTATCCGTTTACCACGTTGCACCCCAACCTCGGGGTTGTCGGCGTGGACAATGCAGAGATGGTGGTGGCCGATATTCCCGGCCTGATCGAAGGAGCGCACGAGGGACGCGGCATCGGCGACCGTTTCCTTGGTCATGTCGAACGCTGCGCGGTGCTGCTGCACCTTGTCGACGGCACGTCGGAGGATGTGGTGGCCGATTACGAAACCATACTCGCCGAACTCGATGCCTATGGCGGCGGTCTGGCGGACAAGCCGCGGATCACTGCGCTGAACAAGATCGACGCGCTGGACGACGCGGAGCGCGCCGAGCGGCAGGCCGTGCTGGAGGAAGCGTCCGGCGGGCGGGTCTATCCGATATCCGGGGTCAGCCGCGACGGGCTGGTTCCGGTGCTGCGCGCGCTGCGCTCCGAGGTCACCGCGGCGCGTCGGGTCGAACGGATCGAGGACGAAAGCGGCGCGGGGGCCGAGACATGGAGACCCTGATCCACGGTACACACCCCGCGATCGCCGATGCCAGGCGGCTGGTGGTCAAGATCGGCTCGGCGCTGCTGGTGGACCGCACCGGCGGAACCCTGCGCGAAGACTGGCTGACCGGTCTTGCCCGCGATGTGGCCGATGCAATGGCACGGGGGACCGAGGTCGTACTGGTGTCCTCCGGTTCCATTGCGCTCGGCCGCGCGACGCTGGGCCTGCCTGTGGGCGAGCTGCCGCTCGAACAGTCGCAGGCTGCCGCCGCCGTGGGGCAGATCGAACTGGCGCGCGCCTATCAGAGCGCGCTTGCGCCGCACGGCATCCGCGCCGCGCAGGTGCTGGTGACGCTGGAAGATTCCGAGGATCGCCGGCGCTACCT
>NZ_JBKEAE010000022.1:0-5690 GCF_047971885.1 Tropicimonas sp.
ACCAGGGTCGCGCCCGCCAGCATGTCGGCGACAGGCAGGCCGATCGGCACCGGCGCGGGGCCGGCATCGCCCGTAAGCCACATCACGCCCGAGCGCGCCTGCGCCAGCAGATCCTGCCCGGGCCTGTCCGCCCAGGGTCCGTCCTCGCCATAACCCGAGATCGAGCCATAGACGAGGCGCGGATTGAGCGCGCGGCAGGTATCGTAGCCGAAGCCGAGACGTTCGATCACCCCGGGGCGGAAGTTCTGGATCGCCACATCGGCACGCGCCAGCAGCCGTGCAAGCGCAACGCGGTCGGCTTCGGTCTTCAGGTCGAGCGCGAGGCTTTCCTTGCCCCGGTTGATTGCGTGAAACAGGGTCGAATCGCCGCCGATCTCGGTATCGGTCAGATAGAGGCTGCGCGTCAGGTCGCCGCTGCCGGCACGTTCGATCTTGATGACCCGCGCGCCCAGATCCATCAGCCGCAACGAGGCGTAGGGGCCGGCGAGGAACTGGCTCAGATCGACGACAAGCAGCCCGTCCAGCGGTGCGGAATCAGCGGAAGTCATTGGCATTCGGCGATTTCATAGGTAAAATCATCTGGCAGGATTTTACGAAAGGCACAAGGTGTCTCCGTCCGACGATACCGCCCAAGGGCCGCAGAAGAAATACACCGCACCCGCGCTGGAAAAGGGGCTCGATATCCTCGAACTGCTTTCGACCGAGGCGGTCGGCTTGAGCCAGACCGAGATCGCGCGGCGGCTGGGCCGCTCGGTCAGCGAGATATTCCGCATGCTGGTGGTGTTGCAGGAGCGAAACTACGTGACCCTCGACGCTTCGACAGACCGTTATGCGCTGACCACCCGGCTGTTCGAGGTGGCACACCGGACACCGCCGATCCGGCGCCTGACGACATTGGCCGGGCCGGTCATGCAGCGGCTTGCGCACGAGGTGAACCAGTCGGCGCATCTGGCGATCCTGTCGGATGACGGCGTTCTGGTCGTCGGGCAGGTGGACAGCCCGGGCAACAACATCATGTCCGTCAGACTGGGCGCCAAGATCGAGCTTTGGCGCGCCTCCTCCGGGCGCGTCATCCTTGCCTGGCAGCCCGGGGAGGTGCTGGAGGATTACATGGCCAGGGTGCCGTTGCCGCCCGAGATGACGGCGGCAGGGCTCTGCGCCGATCTGGCCGCGATCCGGGAAACCGGGCACGAGGTGCGCGACAGTTTCGTCGCCCGCGGCATCGTCAATATCAGTGCGCCGGTCTTCGAACATTCCGGCCGGACCGTCGCCGCGCTGACGGTGCCGCATCTGGAGCGGTTCGGCGATCCGGTGAGCTTCGATGCATGCCGCGCCGCCGTGGTTGCTGCGGCGGACGCGATGAGCCGGAGCCTGGGCGGCGGGGCGGCGCATGCTCAGTCCTGAGAAACCGGTATCGCCGGCGCGGCAGCGGCCTCGAAACAGGCCTCGACCAGGGCCATGGTATGAAAGGCGTCCTCGACGCCAGAGAAAAGCGTTTCGTCTTCGCCGGCCATCACGCGCTGGACGTTGCGCATCGGCCCCATGAAGGCGTCGATGAACCAGCTTCCCGTCAGGTCGACCTGCCGCCATTCGCCGCCGTTGGCGCAGACCCAGAGCTCGTCGTCCTCGCCGTTCGGATAATCGTAATCGACCCCGAGCTTGACCATGGCGGCGCCCTTCGTCCCCTCGAGCCGGAACCAGGCAGACTGAAACTTGCGGCCGCATTGGTGGTTGTGGTTTATCGTCATCAGTCCGCGCAACGGCTCGGGATAGTCGAGGATGACCGACGTTCGCGTCTGGGCGAAGCCGGCGGCGCGCGGATCGCCGATCGTGCGGGCGAAGACGCCGGCGGGCGATCCGACAAGGGCACGGATCGTGTCGAGATAATGTATGGAATGAACCGCGATCTCGACCCGTTTCATCGGGATCAGGAAGGGGAAGATCTGCCATGGGGTATAGATGTTGAGGTGGACCTCGACCTCGAGCATCTCGCCCAGTTCGCCCGAGCGGATGATCTGTCGCGCCGCCATCATCATCGGCGAGAACCGAAGCTGGAAATTGACGGCGGCTTTCAGCGCCTTGTCGCGGCAGATCGCGCGAATCTCGCGCGCTTCGGCAAGGTTGGAACCCATGGGCTTCTGGATCAGCACGCCCGCGCCGTCGGGCAGGACAGGCAGGATCGAACGGATCGCCTGGGGCGGAACCGCGATGTCGTAGATCGCATCCGTTCCGAATTCGGCGGCGGCGGCCGCGGCGGTGGGAAAGACATGCGGCAGGCCGAAATCGCTGGCCAGCGATTGCGCCCGCGCCGCATCGAGGTCGGTGCAGCCCACCACGCTCAACCCCGCTTTTCCGTAGGCGGGCAGGTGGGCGTCGCGAACGATGCCGCCCGATCCCACGATAATGATCGGGCGTGGTGCCGAGGGTGCCGGCCAGTCCTGAACGATGCCGCTCATGACACGTCCTCCGGGCTGCGGCGTTCGGCGAGCAGGATATGTTCGCAATACATCACGGTCTCGTCGCGCTGGTTTGTGGTTTCGACAATCTCGACCACCTGGCCGAAGGCCGGGCGTTTGGGGTCGTCCGCCTTGCGCCCGATGGTGACGGTCGAACGGATCGTATCGCCGGCGCGGACGGGTCTGGGAAAGCGAAGCCGTTCGTAGCCATAGGTAAAGGCGCGGGGATTGATCTCGGTTGCGGTCAGCCCGATGCCGATGGCGAAGGTCATGGTGCCGTGGGCGATGCGCTCGCCGAATGGCTGGGTCTTGCAGAACTCGGCATCCATGTGGTGAGGGAAATAGTCCCCCGAATGCCCGGCATGAAAGACGATATCCGTTTCGGTTATGGTGCGGGCGAGCGTCCGGCGCGCCTCGCCAATCTCGTAATCCTCGAAAAACCGTTCCCGTTCCATTGTGTTCCCCCTGGTTATACTTTCATATACAGAATAATATTTGACAAGTAAAATAATCATGGGATAGAAAAGAGATATCCCGGAAGGAAGCGTCGGCGGAAATGCGCGGGACGGGAGGGGAGGACGATGGCTGAGGTTCGTTTGCGCGGAATGACCTGGGATCACGCACGCGGCTTCGATCCGATGGTTGCGACCTCCGTTGCCTATGCCGCAAGGTATCCGGGTGTGACGATAAGCTGGGAAAAGCGGTCGTTGCAGGCGTTTGCCGACCGGCCCATCGGCGAGATGGCGCAAGGCTACGACCTGATGGTCATCGATCATCCCCATGTGGGTGAGGTCGCGCGTGCCGGGCATCTGGTCGATTTCAACACTGTCGGCCGGAATGCCGAGGTTGCGGCGATCGCGGCGGGTACGGTGGGCGCCTCGCACCCCTCCTATGCCTTCGACGGGGGGCAATGGGGGCTGGCCATCGACGCGGCAACGCCGGTTGCCTGCTACCGGCCCGATCTGCTCGATGCCGCGCCGGCCCGCTGGGATCAGGTGCTTGAACTTGCCCGAGCCGGGCGTGTGGGGTTTGCCCTGATCCCGATCAACGCGCTGATGACCTTTTTCGGCATGGCGCGGAACCGGGGTTATGCGATTGCCGAAGACCCGGAGCGCCTGATCGCGCAGGAAGAGGGTGCCGAGACGCTCGAAATCCTGTGCGAAATCGTTTCCCTGATCGACCCGCGTTGCCTGACGCTCGATCCGATCGGTATCTATGAATGGATGGGGCGATCGGTGGAGGCGCCGGCCTATTCCCCCTTCGGTTATGGCTACACCAACTATTCGCGCGACGGGTATTGCCGGTTCCCGCTGGTCTTTGCCAATGCGCCGGGCGTCGGCGGCAACGGGCCGCGCGGCACGGTGCTGGGCGGCACCGGGATCGCGATTTCCGCGGCTTGCGCGGCGCCGGAGGTTGCGGTGGATTATGCGCTGTGGATCGCCGGGGCCGATTGCCAGAAGGGTCTGTATTTCGAAAGCGGCGGTCAGCCTGGCCACGCGGCGGCGTGGGAGGACGAAGCCTGCAACGCCGCCTGTCGCGATTTCATGAAAAACACGCGTGTGACGCTCGAAACCGCATGGGTCCGTCCGCGTTACGACGGGTACATGGCGTTTCAGGATCGCGGCGGCGATATCGTCCACGCCTGCCTGCGGGGTGATGTCGGGGTGCGCGAAACGCTCGACCGTCTGGATGCCGCCTATCGGGAGAGCCGGGGATGAGACCGCTCGAAGGCATCGTCGTGGTGGAACTGGCACAGTATCTTTCCGGCCCCTTCGCCGGGCTGAAACTGGCCGACCTTGGTGCGCGGGTGATCAAGGTCGAGCGGCCGGGCACTGGCGATCCGTGCCGCGGGCTGTTCATCTCGGAGCCGGTGGCGGGCGAGAATCCGCTGTTTCACGCCATCAATCGCGGCAAGGAGAGCCTGACGGCGGATCTGCGCGACCCCGGGGACCGTGCCCTGCTGATGGGGATGATCGCGCGGGCGGACGTATTGATCCAGAATTTCCGTCCCGGTGTGATCGAACGGCAGGGGCTGTCCTACGACGCGGTGCGCGCGGCCAGTCCCGGCATCGTCTATGGCTCGATCTCGGGCTTCGGCCCGACCGAATGGGCGGCGTTGCCGGGGCAGGTTCTGCTGGCGCAGGCGCGGTCGGGGCTCTTGTGGCTGACCGGCAGCCGCGACGATCCGCCGATGCCGATGGGTCTGGCGGTGGCCGACATGCTCGCCGGCGAGGCGATGGCACAGGGCCTGCTGGCCGCGCTGATCGGCCGCGGCCGGACGGGCCATGGCGCCCATGTCGAAACCTCGCTGATCGAGGCGCTGATCTCGTTCCAGTTCGAGGTTCTGACCACCTATCTGAACGACGGCGGGCATCTGCCCGAACGTCCGGCGGTGAACGGCGCGCATGCCTATGTCGGCGCCCCATACGGGGTTTACCGCACAAGCGATGGCTGGCTGGCGCTTGCCATGGTGCCGTCGTTCGGGGTGCTGGCCGGTCTGATGGGTGTTCCGGCACTGGCGGAATTCGATACGCCGGGCAGTGCGCTGGCGGCGCGCGACAGGATCAAGGCAATCATTGCCGGGGCGACGCCGGGGCGCAGCACGCGCGAATGGCTCGACCTGCTGCAACCGGCCGATATCTGGTGCGCCGAGGTGCTGGACTGGCCCGCGCTGATGGAAACCGCGGCGTGGCGGCAGCTTGGCGTGGTGCAGAAGATGGGGGCGTTGCGCACGGTGCGCGGGCCCCTGCGCTTTGGCGGCGCGGCGCTGCCGGTTGCCGGCGCGGCCCCCGATCTGGGTGCAGACAGTAGCAGGATCAGAGAGGAATTCGGTCAGGCGGGCGTATCGCGTGCCTGACCGGCAGGCCGGGGCGGGAGGGCCCCGAACAGGGAAAACGAACAGGGAAAACGAACAGGGAAAACCTAGGGAGGACGACATGACGAGACACACAACAACCATGCTGGCAGGCGCCGCAATCCTGGCGCTCTGCGCCGGAGGTGCGCTGGCGCAGGACGACTTCGAGGGCTATACGCTGCGCGTCAAGCTGATCGGCGGCGCACAATACGAGCCGCTCTATGCCACGATCTCCGAATGGGAGGCGGCGACCGGGGCCAAGGTGGAAATCCTCAGCCGGAAGAACCACTTCGAACTTGACCGCGAGATCAAGCAGGACATCGCGGCCGGCACGCTCGACTGGTGCGTCGGCTCCAACCACACCAGCTTTGCGCCGCAAT